>DATFKK010000160.1 GCA_035268685.1 Candidatus Krumholzibacteriia bacterium
ATGTCGAAGGTCCGCGAAAGCCTCGGGCGCCCCGACGCGGCCTCGGTGACGGTGGAGTTCCGGCACCCGGCCCCCGCCGGCATGCACGCGCGCCTGGCGGAGCGGCGCGCGTTCTCCCGAAGTCCCGGAATCGCTCTCGACACCGACCGGGATCCGTTCGAGCGCACTCTCGCGGCCAGTGTCCAGAACGCCCGGGCCGCACGCGACATGCTGCTGGCAGCCGAGCGACGTGTCCTGGTCGGACCGATCGACGACATCTTCTCGCGTTCCACGCGGTGGATGCGGATCGAACTCTCCGAAGGCGGTTTCCACCGCATCGACTACGGCAGTCTGCGCTCGGCGCTCGGTGCCGACGTCGACCTGATCGATCCCGACACCATCCGGATCTTCGGCGCGCGCCATCGGACGCAGCCCGAGCGGGCGGAGGATCCCACGGCGAGCTGGACCGCCGACTCCCACCTGCGCGAGCGCGCCATCCGCGTCCGCGCCTCGGGCGCGACCTTCGGCCCCAGCGACGAGATCGTGGCCTACCTCCCGGGGCGTTCGGGTTGGTCCGACGAGTTCGATCCCGAGGCGGGATGGCTCGAACAGGACGAGCTGATGACGGCCGACCGGATCGCCTACTGGATGACCTGGGACGAAGCCGGCGGCATACCCGGTGACTTCGACGGCGCGCCCCTGCGGATGGACACAGCGGCGAGCACCCCCGTGGCGAGCGATCGCACGCTGACCGACGTCCGTGTCCGCTCGCACTTCGAGGAGAATCGCTTCGTGGCCTTCGGCCTCGCTCGCGACGACTGGTCGTGGCGGGAACGCATCCAGCCGGGCGAGTCCACGACCTTCGATTTCGCCCTGTCCGACGTGGTCGCCGACAGTGCCGCGTGGTTGAAGATCCGACCGATCGCCAGCCGGGCGGGCAGCTCGGAGAGCGACTTCGCCGCCGAGTACTTCCTCAACGGGGCGTCGCTCGGTGGTGTGCGGACCTGGAACTACACGACGCAGTCCGACCAGACGGGGCGCAACATCCCGGTGTACCGCTTCGGGTCGATCCCGTTGCGTCCGGGCGGGAACAGCCTGACGGTGAGCAACCGCACCGAATCGCCGTCGCCGCGGCTGGTGGTCGACTCGTTCACGCTGCACTGGCGCCGAGCGCTGGAGGTCGGCGCCGATCCCTTGCGTTGGTACGTTCCCGCTCCCGAAGCGCGCAATGAGACCTGGCGCTACGTCGTGACCGACGACCAGGGGCGCCTGGGGACGGCGCTGGTCTTCGACCGCACCGATCCCTGGAGTCCGCGCCTCCTGAGCGGTCCGCAGATCGAGCCCGACGGGTCACGGTTGGAGTTCGAGGTCGACGTCTCCGAAGGTGTGGCGCGCCGCTTCACGGTGATCCTCGACGAACAGCTGCGCGCTCCGTCGTCGCTCGAGCGGCGCCGGCCGCGACTGCTGCGCGACGAGGTGACGACGCCCGCGGGCGATCCGGGCGATGGTTGGGACATGGTGATCCTCTACCCGCCGGTCTTCCGGGACGCGGCCGAGGACATGCGTGACCTGCGGAGCCAGGTCCTCGACGGTCGTTCCGCTCCTCGCGTGACCACCGTCGCGCTGCAGGACGTGTACGACCAGTTCGGACACGGCACCAAGGATCCCGCGGCGATCCGCAACTACTTCAAGTTCCTGTACGAGGTCGATCGTGACTTCTCGTACGCGCTCATGGTGGGCGACGCCAACCGCGACGCCCGCGGCGTGCTGCCGAGCAGCGATCCCGACTTCTGCCCGACCTGGGTGCAGGACTTCTGGCCCGAAGAGGGTGGGTCGAACAACTACGCCGCGGTTCCCTTCGGTCGTGACGACTGGCTCGTCTGCTTCCACGACGATCCTCTGCTCGACTTCCGTCCCTTCGGAATGCAGCTCGACCTGCCGGACGCAGCCATCGGTCGGTTGCCGGTCACGTCGGTCGCCGAGGCCTCGCGCCTGGTGCAACGGATCCTGGACTACGAGTTCGACCCCGCGCCGGGGACCTGGCGCAACCGGGTGCTGCTGGCGGCCGACGACGAGTTCGCACCTCCGAACCGTACGGGTGAGTCGCAACACATCGGCGAGGCCGAGTGTGTGTCCGAGATCGTGCTCCCGCCCGCTCTGGACGTGACGAAGGTCTATCTGACCGAGTACGAGCGCCCCACTCCGAGCGCGGTCAGCAAGCCGGGCGCGCGGCTGGACTTCCGGAAGCGCTGGGACGAGGGCGCGTTGGTGGTCCACTACATCGGGCACGGTTCGCCGTCGCAGATGGCCGACGAGGTCCTGTTCCGGATCGAGGACGTGGCGACACTCGACAACGGCGGTCGACTCCCGTTGTTCCTCGCCTTCAGCTGCGACGTGTCGATCTACGAGGATCCGACCACGCGCAGCATGTCCGAGCAACTCGTGCTCCAGGAAGAAGGCGGGGCCATCGCCACCATCGCCGCGGCCGAGGTGACCTTCAGCAACCTGAACGAGGAACTGACCGAGGCCTTCTACACCGCGCTGTATCCGGATCCCGACGATCCGATCAATCCGGCTCGGCGGCTGACTCGCTCGCAACCGATCGGGCTGGCGCTGCTCGGTGGCAAGTGGAGTGCGCCGGGCGTCCAGTCGTCGACGCTCGCCCAGGGCAACAACGCGAAGTACCTGGTCCTCGGCGATCCGGCGCTGCGGTTGCGCTCGCCGGAGGAGTCGGTCGAACTCGGGGGTGCGCTGAGCGAGTCCTTCCGTTCGGGACAGGAACTCGATCTGGCCGCCGCACTCGAGGCCGTGGCCGCGCGCAACGGGACCTGGTACGTCGAAGCGCGCGAGTCCGCCGATTCGGTGCAGTTCCCGTTGCCGAACGAGCGGACCCTGCCCTACGTGCTCGACGGGGCCGCGTTCTTCCGCGGGACCGGCAGTTTCGACGACAGCTCGCTCGACCTGAACGTTCGCACGCCCGCGGTCATGCGCTTCGGTTCGCAGGGGCGGCTGCGCGTGCTCATGGAGAGCGGCGAGAACCAGTACGTGGGGCTGGCCGAAGGCGTGGATGTGATCCGCGCTCCGGTCGACAGCGACGACTCCGAGGGTCCGAGCATCACCCTGGAGTTCGCGCAGGGCGCGCGCCGGGTGCAGCCGGGCTCGGTGCTGGTGGCGACGATCGAGGATCCGAGTGGGATCAACACGCTGGGCACCACGCCGGCCAACTCCATCCTCTACGAGATCGGCGACACGGGCCTCAGCACCGACGTCACCGAGAGCTTCGCGCTCGACGAGGGGAGCACCACGCGGGGCACGGTGGAGGTACCGCTCCGCGAGATCGAGGCGGGAAACTACACGCTCCGCATGACCGCGAGCGACATGCTCAGCAACGGAGGTAGCTCGGAGATCTCCTTCGAGGTCGTGCCCGGCGGCGACGCCGACATCGGGAATCATGCGCCCGTGCCGAATCCCTTCCGTACGTCGACCCGTTTCGTGGTCGACGTGGTCAGCCCGAGTGGCCTTCCGGCCGATCTCGAGATCGACATCCGCGCCCTCGACGGGTCACCGGTGCGCACACTGCGCATGCGCCTGGATGGGGGCGGGGGGCGCGCCGTCGTCGAGTGGGACGGCCGCGATCGCCGCGGTGACGAGATCGCCAACGGAACGTACCTCTACATCGTGCGCGCGCGCTTCGCGACCGAACCGCCGGTGACCGAGACGAGCACTGGCCGTGTCGTTCTCATGCGTTGAGCGCGTGTGCCGAGGAACCCGATCCCGAACGACCCCGACACCCGACCATTCTTGCAGGAGGACCACACACCATGCACCGCCACCGCAGACTCGGATCGATCCTGCTCGGATCGCTCCTCGTGTTCGCGGCCACGGAGGCCGCCGCGGTCAGCCAGAGCACCGCGATCAGCCTGACCTTCCCGATCGGGGCGCAGTACAGCGCGCTCGGCGAGGCGGGCACCGCCGTGAATCGTGACGTGACCGCCCAGTGGTGGAACCTCGGTGGTTTCGCCTTCGCCGCCGACGAGGGACGGACCCTGCACGGGCACGTCATGTACAGCCGCCTCGTCCCCGATCTGGCCGACGACGTCGCCCTGTACTGGATGGGTGGTGCCGCCTACGTCGAGGGCTGGGGCATGCTCGGTGCATCGCTCACGTTCCTCGATCAGGGCGAACAGATCCAGACGGGTCTCGACGGCACGGCCGGCGACACCTTCAGCTCGTCCGAATGGGCCCTCCAGGGCTCGTACGGTGTGAAGTTCGCCCCGAACATCGGTGTGGGCATCGGCGTGAAGTACGTGCGCATCGACCTCGCGCCGGGCAGTGTGCTGGCCGACCAGGGCGCCAGCGGCAACGGCTCGAGTTGGGCCGCCGATCTCGGCGTGCTGTGGGACGTGACCGACGACGTGCATCTCGGGGGCACGCTCACCAACCTCGGTGGCGACGTGACCTTCGTCGACGAGCAGCAGGCCGACCCCCTGCCGACCAACTACCGCCTGGGCTTCGGCTGGGACGTGTTGAAGACCACACAGAGCCGTCTGACGGTCATCTATGACTACATGGACATGCTGGTCGACGGCGACGAGACGGTCGTCCATGGCGGAGGCGTCGAGTGGACCTACGCCCAGTTGCTGTCGGTGCGGGGTGGCTACAAGTACGACGACGAGGGCGACATCAAGGACATCACGTGGGGCTTCGGCTTCGACCTGGAGCAGGCCATCGGGACGCCGCTGGTCTTCGACTACGCCCGGGTGCCGCAGGCGCAGGACCTCGAGCAGGTCAATCGATTCAGTCTCGGGATGCGCTGGTAGCAGGGGAGCCCACGATGACGCCACGACGAACGACGCGACACGCCCGGGATCGAGGCCGGGTCGGTCGGGTGGGTGCCCGACGGTTCCGGTGTGTCGCGCTGGTGCTCGCCGTGGCGTGTGCGCTGGCAGCGACGACCGGGGCCCACGCAGCGGGCACCGGCTCGGCGGAAAAGGTCCTCCCGGTGCTCGAAGGCACCGACGACGGCCCGCGTCCTCTGTTGCGCGGGCAGCGGTCGGCGGTCGATGCGACCGCATCGGCGCGGTTGGAGCTGCTGCGCGATCGGGCCCGGCAGCGCGGCGAGAGTGCGGCGCGGGTCCGCGAACAGCTCGGCCCGCACGGCATGTCGCGCAAGGGTCTGGCCCGCCGTGACGCCCGTATCCGGCGCCTGTTGCGCTCGGGCGGAATCGCCCAGCCCGAGACGCTGAGCGTCCTGCTGATCCGGATCGGTTTCCGCGAAGACCGCTCGGGCGAACTGACGGCGGTCACCACCGACGGAAACTTCCAGTTGGAGCCGGCCCCCGAGGACACGGTGATCTTCGATCCGCCCCCGCACGACCGGAAGTACTTCGAGTCGCACATGCGCGGTCTGGCCGAGTACTGGGGCAGCATGAGCAACGGGCTGATCCACGTGGAGAGCCAGGTGCTGCCCGAGGGCAACGACGACGCTTATTTCCTCAGTGACATCGCGGACTACGGGCCGGGGTCGGGCGGATCGTGGACGGTCGAACTGCTCGAGAAGCTGGTCCGGGACATGATCCTCGAGGCCGACCGGGGAACGCTGGCCGACGGAAGTGTGCGGTTGGCGGACTTCGACTTCGACGACCCGAACACCTTCATCATCTTCGCCCATGCCGGCGCGGACCTGCAGAGCAACCTGGTCTTCCAGGAAGGGCAGGAGGGCTACTCGCCCAACGACATCCCGACCTTCTTCGTGTCGCTCGGTGACAGCGCGCGGGTGCAGCTGGAGTCGGTCGACAGCGACTCGGGTACGCAGGGTCTGATCACCGAGTGCAGCGTGATTCCCGAAACCACCAACCAGGACGGTCTGGCCGGGAGCATCTCGGCCGCGCTCATGCACGAGTTCGGGCACGCCCTGGGACTTCCCGATCTCTACAGTACGCTCACCGGTCTGCCGACGATCGGCTACTGGGGCATCATGGATTCCGGGACCAATCTCGCGGCGGCGATCGGGATCGACAGCGACGGCGACGAGGCGGCCGACCGGATCGAGATCGTCACGGGGCTCTTGCCACCGGCGGCGAGCGCGTGGACTCGGTGGTACCTGGGCTTCACCGAGGAGATCCGTGTCGGCAGTGATCCGGTGACGGTCGACCTGCCCGCGTCGTACCGGCAGGACACGCGCGAGAAGGTCCTGCGGCTGGACGTCTCTCCCGAGGAGTTCTTCCTGGTCGAGAACCGCTGGATCCCGCCGGTGAGCGAGGGCAACTGGGCGCTGTTCAGCGATCCCGAGACCGGTGTCGTTCTCTACCTCGGAGACTTCGACGCACCCGGCCCCGAGCCGCGCAACACGCACCTCTACGACTTCTTCATGCCCTTCGCGGGTGGGTTGCAGGTGTGGCGCGTCCGTCAGGACCGCGTCGAGGCCTTCGACGCGAACAACTCGGTGCAGGCCTTCCGGGACCGACTCGGCGTGGAACTCATCGAGGCCGACGGCGTGCAGGACGTGGGAGTCTTCGACTTCAACACCCGGGGGTTCATCGGGAGCGACGAGGACTCCTTCCGCGACCTCAGCACCTTCGTCTACGAGACGACCGACAGCACGGGCGCCGTGGGCACGGAGACGATCACCTATCCGCGGACCTCGACCGAACTCACGCCCGACGGCCTCCCGAACAGCCGCAGTACCTTTCGGATCCCGACCGGGGTCCGCCTGAGCGGGATCGGTCCGAGCGACCGCGTGGCCACGCGCGTGACGGCGCGGATCGAGGGACTCTTCGATCCGGGGACCGGAGCCGGATTCCCGGTGGAGCTTCCCGACGCGCCGAACGGCGACGGCGTGCCGACGATCGTCCGGGGCGCGGCGATGAGCCCGGTCCTGGTGGACCTGGGCGGCGAGCCGACGGTGATCGTGGCCGCAACCGTGGCCGATTCGAGCGCGGCCCCGGGCCTCTACGCCTACGGCGTGGACGGGAGCCCGCGCTTCGCGGCCGCGCGTGTGATCGATCTGGCCGGGGAGCCGGCGGGAGCGCTCGCCGTCGTCGCGGGGGATACGCCGCGTGTGGTGACGGTGTCGGACACGGGTGTCCTCGAGGTCTTCTCGCCGACGGTGAACGGTCTGCAACGCGACGTCTCCGCCACCTTCGGCGATTCGGTCGACGTCGGCCCCGTCGTGGTGCAGGACGACGGCGCCACGTGGGTGGCCGCCGGCAATCGGGCGTCGGCCCGGATCGCCCTGTGGCGGCTCGACGGGGGATCTCTCGTCGACGACACCCTGATCGAGCCGGATCCCGCCAACGGCGTCCTGAGATCGAATCTCGTCGTGCACCGATGGGGTGGGGTCGATCATCTGGCCGCGATCACCGACGGCGGTGTCTGGACCTGGAACGCGACGGACGGTGCGCGGTCGGAGCCGACGGCAGAGCCCTTCGGTCACGACGGACGCCTCGTTGCGTGGCCGGACGGAGAGGACGACCGGCGCCTGGTCTTCGCCGACACCACCGGAGCCGTGATCGAGGTCGTGCGGCAGGCCGACGACACCTGGACGCGGTCGGAGTTCGGTGATCCGCTCGACGCCGCACCGGTGGGCGACCTGGCCGTGGCGGATCTCGACGGCGACGGGCGCAACGACCTGGTGTTGTGCAGTGAATCGTGGATCTCGGCCCGTCACACGTCGGGCGTCGAGATCGTCGGCTTCCCGAAGCGTCTGTCGGATCACTACGTGGTCACCGACCCCTTCCCCGACGAGGTCGCCAGTGGGCCGCTGGTCGCCGACGTCGACGGCGACGGGCGCAACGAGGTCGCGTTCGTGAGCACCTACGGACTCCTGCAGGCGGTGGACACCGACGGCGGGCCGACGCCCGGTTTCCCGAAGCGGGTGGCCGGAGGCGGTGTCGTGGCTCCGCTGATCACCGATCTCGAGGTCGGCGACGAGCTGCGGCGCGCGGTGTTCCTGTTCGACGCCCTCGGCGACACCCTGGACTCCGGATGGCGCACCTTGTCGGCGCGGCTGACGGCCGTGGATCTCGGGCCGCGGGCGGTCGCGGCGCAGAGCCCCTCGGAATGGTTGCTCCGCGGCGGCGACGTGCGTCGGTCGGGGCGCGGCAGCCTGGGCAGTCCGGCCGGTGGAGCCGACGAGGCGGTGGCGAACGCCGCACCCGCGGTCTGGCCGAACCCCGTGCGGGGCGAGACGGGAGCCCGCGCGACCGTTCGCTTCTTCAGCGGCAGCCCGCACGATGCGGAACTCGTCGTGTACAACCTCGAGGGCCAGGAGGTGCGCTCGGTGCGCCGATCGATCGACGACGACGGCGTCCCGGTGTCGGTGGAGTTCGACACCACGGGTCTGCACTCGGGAGCCTATCTGTGTCGTCTGGACTACGTGGGCGCCCGCGGGCGCACCACCGACGTCATGACCCTCTACATCGAACGGTGAAGGACACGATGAAGCTGCAGTCGATCCCGTCCGTGTTGCTCGTCCTGTGCATCGTGTCGACGGCGAACATCGCGGGCGCGGGGGAACTGGGAGTGATCGAGCGCGACCTCCTCGCCCCGGCACCGACCGACGGCCGCCCTCGCGTGGATCTGGGTTCGGTCGATCCCGCGATGCTGCTCCAGCAGGATTCGTCGGACGCGCAATGGGAGGGTGGCGGCGTCGCCGACACCGCGGCGCCCCGGCGTTGGTGGGCCGTGCTCGCCTCGGCGGCCGTGCCGGGTCTGGGGGAGACCCTCACCGGCTACTACCTGCGCGGCGGCGCCCTGATCGCGGCCGACGTCGCCGTCTGGGCCGTGTGGTTCGACAAGAACGCCGAGGGCGACGACCTCGAGGAAGAGTACCGTGCCTTCGCCCTGGAGCACTGGAGCGAGGAGCAGTGGAAGGCGAGCGTCGGGGGAACACCCGACAGCGGCATCGACGAGAACTTCCGCCTTTGGGCCGAGGACGTGGGCGCGACCGATGCCGAGACCTTCCTGGACATCCCGCTGTGGGTCTCGCGCGAGGACGACGAGCGCGAGTGGTTCGAGAACCTGGGCAAGTGGGACGTCTTCGCCTGGGGTTGGCGCGAGTTCTGGGACCCCGCCTGGAACGAGGAGAACAACTTCGAGGTCACGCGCGGCGGGGCCTACCGACCGCAGCCCGACGATCCCGGAACCTGGTTCGAGTCCGACGATCCCTTCGCCACGCCGCTGCGCCGCACCTACCAGGCCATGCGCAACGAGAGCAACGACGCCTTCGAAACGCGCGACACGCTGACCAACGTCGCGCTGCTCACGCGCGTGTTCAGCTTGTTGCAGATGGCCTACCTGGAGGGGTTCATCGGCAACCGTTACGATCGATCCGTCCCCGAGAGCGAAGGCCCGGTGTCCCGCGGCCCCTCGGTCCGGCCCTTCGGGGTCAGTGGGGCGAGCCTCGCCTGGAAGGTGACCTACTGATGATGCGCGCAGCCCTCGTGACTGGTCTTCTCGCCGTTTCGGTGTCCACGGCCGCGAACGCGAGCGCTGTGGCCGACGGTGGCCAAGCCCGCTCGAGACTCGAGTCGGTCTCGCGCGAAGCCGTGCTGGCGACCACGCCGCAGTCCGACCCCGCGCTCATGCAGGCCGAGCCGTCCTTGCTGCAGGATCGTCTGCAGCGGATCGGGCACGGTGCCTGGTCCCTTCTGATCCCGGGATGGAGTCAGTACCGGGCCGGGCACACGAAGCGGGCCATCGCCTTCGCCTCGGTCGAGGCCGCGGTGTGGGGTACCTGGATCTTCAGCGAGATGCAGGGACGCCACCGCGAGGACCGCTACGAGGAGTTCGCCGGCATCTTCGCCGGTGTCGACTCCGGTCGCGACGACGACGAGTACTGGCGTTCGGTCGGCGTGTACGTCGACTCGGAGGAGTTCAACGCGCAGGTCCGCCGCGAGAATCGCGCCGCCGCTCAGGAACAGGAACTGAACGGTGAGCCGGTGACGGTGGGACTGAACGACGGCACGATCCCCGAGTCCGACAGTTGGGAGTGGAACAGTGAGCGACGCCGGCGCGAATACCTGCAGCGCCGGTCGGATGCGATCTCGGCCTACGATCGCGCCGACTTCGTGCTGTTGTTCGCGCTCCTGAACCGCGTCGTGGCCTTCGCCGATGCGGTTCGCAGCGGGCCCGTCGGCGCCGCGGAGCCGCAGGGGTTGATCGAGGCCCGTGGATTCTCGGTCGACGTGGACTTCGATCCCACGCCGACCGACCCATCGGCCACGCTCCTTCTGGGGCGGAGCTTCTGATCGGCGCCGCGGGCGGATCGGCCCGGCTCGCGGCCGCGAGCCTGCTGGGCAGCCTGCTGCTGCTGCCGGCGTGCCGGCCTGCCCACGTGCCCGTTCCCGAGGACGTGCTGCGATCGACCGATCCGGTCGTGCCGACCGATTTCCAGGTCGTCGACGTGATCGAGAGCCGGCGCGACGCACCCTGGGGTGCCATCAGTGCGCCGACCGCGGTGGCGGTCCTGCCCGACGCGCGCTTCTTCCTGGCCGACAGCGCCAGGGGCATCATCCATCACTTCGATCGCGACGGGCTGTACGTGGGCGGGCTCGACGGCCCTTCGAACCTGGTTCCGATCGACCTCGTCGAACACGGACTGCTGCTCTTCGTCCTCGACGCCGCCGAACGTCGCGTGCTGCGGTTCACTGCCGACGGGGTGTTCCGCGACGTGTTCCTCGACGTGCGTCAGCTCACCCGGCGCAACACCATCGATCCGTCGGCACTGGCCATCGACCGCGACGGGCGCGTCGCAGTGGCCGACGCGCGGAACCACGAGGTGCTGGTCACCGGTCCGTTCCTCGACCTCGACGTGGTCGTAGCCGAGTGGGGGAGCTTCGACGGGCAGATCGACACCCCCGTCGGTGTGGCCTTCGGCCTCGACGGAATCCTGTACGTCGCCGATCGGGGCAATCGCCGGGTACAGGCCTTCGACCGCAACGGTGTGTTCCTGCTCGGAACGCGGTCGATCGACGAGATCGACCCACAACTGATCGCGCCGACGGGGATCGCGTGCGACCGGTGGGGCAATGTGTACGTGGCGGACACCGGGGGACAGCACGTGGTCGTGTTCTCGCCCGATCTGCAGGTCATCGATCGCATCGGAACCGACGAGTTCGACGACGGGCGCCTGCGAAGACCGGTGGACTGCGCGATCGGTCCCGACGACCGCCTGTACGTGGCCGACGATCAGCGCAAGGCCCTGGTCGTCTACGAGATCGTGTACCCCTGAGCCGACCCGGTCCGCGGGAGGGGGCGGTGTGCGCACGCGCGTGATCGTCGTCGTCGTCGTGCTCGCCGGCGTGTGGTCCGGTGTCGCGGGGGCTGCGGCCTCGACCGATTCGCTGCAGTGGCGGGGGCCGTCGTCGCTGGCCGTCCGCACCGACACCCTGCGGGTGGACGCCCTGCAGGTCCGTCTGGATCTGACCCGACGTCCCGTGGTCGAAGTGCTCGAGCTGCGGATCGACGGGCATCGCGTAGGAGCCGAGAGCTACCGCGTGCTCGGTCCCGCCGGTGCCGTCGTGTTGCGGCAGGCCCGTCCCACCGACGCGCGGGTCGTCGTCCGGTACCGCTTCGACCCGGTCCGTCTGCCGGGCTTCGTCCAGTTGCGCGAACCCCTCGACGATCGGGTCGACGAACCCACGACCACCGGCGTCCGGGCGCCGCGCGACACCACTCGTACGCAGCGATCGCCGGGTCTGCTGAACATCCGCGGCAGCAAGACGGTGAGCGTCCAGGGCGGCACCAACCGCGACGCCACCGTCGACCAGGGCCTGAACCTGTCGGTCACCGGCAGACTCACCGAGACCATCGGGGTCCGCGCCGAGATCAGCGACGAGAACCTGCCGATCACTCCCGAGGGCAACACGGAGGAACTGAGTGATCTGGACCAGGTGCGGATCGAGCTCTTCGGGTCGCGCGGCCGTGCGACGCTCGGCGACTTCCGGGTCGATCGACGCCTCGGCCGTTTCGTCCCCTACAGCCGCAAGTTGCAGGGACTGAACCTCGAGGGCTACGACCGGCGGGCCCGCGTGGAGTTCATCGGGGGCGCACCGCAGGGTCGCCGCATCGAGGTCGAGATCTTCGGGCGCGAGGCGGTGCAGGGTCCCTACGAGTTGCTGGACGTTCGACAGGTCGGAACCACCTTCATCGTCGCGGGTAGCGAGCAGGTGTGGGTGAACGGCGAACGCGTCACCCGCGGCGAGGACCAGGACTACACGGTGGACTACGTGCGGGGCACGATCACCTTCACGTCTCGGCGCCCGATCGACGCCACCACGCGCATCGCCATCGACTACGAGGCCGCCGACACGGGATACCGGCGCAACGTGGTGGGAGCCCGGGTCGACAGCGTGGGCGTGGGCGACCTTCGCTTCGGGCTGGTGGCCCTGCGCGAGGGCGACGATCCCGACCGGCCGCGGGATCGATCGCTCGAGGACTCCGAGATCGCGGTGCTCGAGGCGGCCGGGGACGATCCCGAGGCCGCACGCAGTGCGGGCGTGCGGCGGACCGATCCGGGCGAGGGGGCCTACGAGGAACGCTTCACCGGTGACGGCGTGCGCTTCTTCGCCCTGGCCGACAGCAACGGTGGCGATTTCGACGTCGACTTCCTCTTCGTGGGTCCAGGGGAGGGATCGTATCGGGTCCTCGGCGCGAACGCCGAGGGAGAGTTGACCTACGAGTACGTGGGCCCCGGACAGGGTGACTACGCGATCGGTCGAGCGCTTCCCCTGCCCGCGGTGACCGACGTCATCGTGGCCCACGGGCAGTGGGGCCGCGACGAGACCACGGGCTACGTACGCGCCGAGGTCGACCGTACGGCGCACGACGCGAACCGGTTCAGCCCGCTCGACGACGGTGACAACGCGGGATCGGCCTACGGGCTCGAGTTCCTCACCCCGCGACTCTTCGGCGAAGCCGACGACGACACCGGACTCCGGTTGCGAGGTCGCGCGGAGCGCATCGAGGACCGCTTCTTCGCGCTCGGTCGTCTGCGTGCGCCCTTCTTCTACGAAGCCTGGAATCTGCAGGACGAGAGACGCGACGCCGCCGAGGATCACGTCGATCTCGGGGGTGAGTGGAAGGGGGACGAGCGCCGCGTGGACGCAGCCTGGCAGCTCCTCGATCGCGGTGCGGACTACAGCGGTCAACGGTGGACGACGACCGGTGCGGGACGACTGCTCGGTCCCGTCCACTTCCGCCACGCCCTGGCGTCCACGCGGGCCGATCGTCGGGGTGGCGGGGCCAGCGATCGCGACGACAGGCGCGTGCGTCTGCAGTGGAGTGACCGGGGTTGGATCCCATTCGTCGAGTTGCGCTCGGAGCGCTTCGAAGACCGTCGCCAGGAACGGGCACGCGGGTACCGCAGCGGAACGGTCGAGCTCGGCAGTGAATGGACCGGTCTGGGAGCCCTGGCCTGGACGCACGAGGTCGCCGACTCCCTCGACAGCGACGGTTCCGGCTTCGACTTCGCCCGCGACGTCAGCCAGGTCCGCGGGCGCCTCGGCCTGGGTGGTGCGGACTCGCGCTTCGACGTCGACGTGACATGGCGGCGAGCGGAGCTGCCCGGCGACGTGGCCGAGACCACGCGTCTGGCCGCCATCGGCTACGACCGCCGCGACCGGCAGCGCGGATACTCCCTCGATCTGGACTATCGGGTGAGCAACGAACAGAACCGCGTGCTCGGCCGCGAGATCGTCTTCGTGGGCATCGGCGAGGGTGACTTCGACATCGAGGGCAACCCGGTGGGGGTGAACCAGGGTGACTACGACGTGGTCTTCACTCCGACCGACAGCCTCGTGCGCGCGACCGAGGTCGAGTGGTCGGCGCGACTCGACGTGCAACCCAACACGACGCGCTTCGGAGGCTTCGGCAACTCGCTGTTGTGGCAAGTGACCGAGCGCAGTCGGACCGACGACACCACGCGCCTCCTGATGCTCGATCCCGGCGTGTTGCGCGATCCCGACGTGACGCTCTTCGGCGAGCAGCGGCTGCGCAACGAGTTGACGCTGCTGCGACGCATCCGGCGCTTCGACCTGCGCATCGACCACGAACGACGCGACGGTCTGGACCAACGTTTCCGGGAGGGCGTCGAGGAGCGGCGCAACCGGCTGACCGAGGCGCGTCTCGAGAGCGAACTGGCCTCGGGATTCGCCCTGCGACTGGAAGTGGGAACGGAGACGCGTGAGCGGTCGTCGACCGACACCACGAATCCCCTGCGGCGCAGCTACGAAGTCGAGGACCTGTCGATGGCCACGGCCCTTCGGTGGCGACGTGACCGCTCGACGCGGATGGAACTCGAAGGACGGTGGACCGACCGGAGCGAGGCGATCGCCGAGATCGAACAGACGATCCTGGCCGTGTCGCCGTCGTTCACCACGGGTCTGCTCGGCCTGCAGGCCACGGTGCAGGCGCGCTTCGCCGACGTCCGGGAGGCCGACGAGGTGACCGTGAATCGACCGTTCTTCTTCGAGCGGCCCGGGACGCAGCGTTCGGCATCGTTCCGCTTGCAGTGGGGTGGCCGTGGGGATCTGTCGGTGAGTCTGCGGTACTCGGTCCGGGACGAGCCCGACCGGCCGGTGCGTCAGGACCTGGGGGTGGAGACGCGTGCGCGCTTCTAGGGCATGGTGGATCGTCGGCCTCCTGTGGCTCGTGGCGACGGACGTTTCCGCCGCCACGACACTGGTCGTCGGCGACGACGAGGCGGCCCAGGTGCTCCGCGACCGACTGGTGGTGCCGGCGCACCAGGACGCCGCCGGTCGCGCCTACGAGGTGCTGCGCTCCGAGGGCTGGTTGTGGGCACGGGTGGCCGTGACCACGCGCGGCGACACGACCCGCGTCCGGGTCGACCCCGGGCGCCGAGCCCGGGTCGGCACGCTGCAGGTGCGCTCCACCGACGACGAGCTGGCCCGTGTCTGGCGCGAGGCCGCCGCTCTGGGCGAGGGCGTGCTGCTGCGGCCTTCGCGCTTCGAGGCCGCTCTGCGCCGCGGGCTGCGCGCCGTGGGCGAACGGGGTCATCCCTTCGCCAGCGCGACCGTCGTCGAGCAGACGGCGGACCCGGCCACCGGCCGGGTCGCGCTGACGGTGTCACTGGTCACCGGACCGCGCCGCCGCATCGGCGCGGTGGTCGTCGAGGGCGCCACGCACACCCGGCCCGACGTGCTCGCCCGCTTGAGCGGTCTGGAGGTCGGAGACTGGGTGCGCGAGTCGACGCTCGAGGAGTCCCGTGCCCGGTTGGAGGGGCGTTCGCACCTGGTGCGTTCGGTCGAGGCGGTGGGTCTGCGTCCGCGACCGGGTGAGCCCGACGAGGTCGACGTGGTGCTCCGGGTCGAGCAGGCGCCGACCACGGGGTCGTTCTCGGCTGCCATCGGCGCGGTGCGCGACGACGAGGACGAGACCCGGATCAGCGGGAGCGTCGACCTCGTGCTGCTCGACCTGTTCGGGACGGCGCGCGCCTTCACGGGCCGCTGGAGCGACGACGGGCGTTCGCGCCGACGGCTCGACGTCTCGTACCTCGAGCCCGCCGTCTTCGGAACGGGGCTGGACCTGAGGGTCGAGGCCGGCCAGCGGCACGAGGACGACGGCTTCGACCTGGTCCGGGGAGACCTGCGTGTCGAGCTGCCGGACGCATCGGGGCGTCTGCTCTCGTTCTCGATCGGAGCCGACCGGACCACCTTCTTCGGCCAGCAGGGCCGGGTGCGACTGCGGCAGCGCTTCGGCGGGAGTGTGGGCTTCGCCGCGGATCGCCCGCGTTCACGTGGGTTCTACGGGACCTTCCGTTCGGCGGTCGAGGCAGCGCGGGTGGTCGACCGTCTCCGTGACCCCGAGGGTGACGACAGCGTCGAGGCGACGATCGCGCAGACCCTCGTCGAATTCGACGGTCGCCTGGCCAGCGCCTTCGGTCGCAACGTGGCCGTGGCCCTCGACCTCCACTGGAGATCCACCGAGACGGGTGATCTTCCGCTGCCCCGGAGCGAGCAGTGGGCATTGGGCGGCGCCACCACCGTGCGGGGCTACGCCGAGGAACGCTTCCTGGGCGAGCGCGTGGCGTGGGGCGGGGGCGAGGTCGTCCTGGGCCCGGCCGACGGCGGTCAGGGCTTCCTGTTCCTCGACCTGGGCTGGGTGCAGACGACGCGCGAGGACGACGTCGACGAGCAGTGGTTGCGCGGCTTCGGGGTCGGGCTGCGCTCGCCGACGACGCTCGGGGCCATCGACCTGAGCCTGGGCTTCGCCGAGCGGGTCGGCTTCGACGCGGGCAAGCTCCACCTGGTGCTCGTGCGGGGATTCTGAGCCGAGATCGGCCCCTGGCCACCGCGGGCGGCTTCTGGCATCTTCACGCTTCGTCCAGCTTCCCGCCGAGGAGCCGCCGACCGTGGATGCCGATCCCCGAATCGACTTCGACACCGCGCGCGACCGCGTGGCCTGGCTGCGGGCCGAGATCCGCCGTCACGACCAGCTCTACTACGTGAAGGCGAAGCCGCAGATCTCCGATCGTGAGTACGACGCCCTGGTCGAAGAACTCACGGGACTGGAGCGACGTTTCCCGGAGCTGCGGACCGAGGACTCGCCGACGCAGAGGGTGGGCAGCGATCTGGCCGGATCGTTCGAGCGCGTCGAACACTCGGTCCCGATGATCTCGCTGGCCAACAGCTACGACGCCGACGAGGTCGTCGCCTTCCACCAGAGGCTCACGCGACTGCTGGGCGAAGAACCCGAGGGGTACGTGGTGGAACCGAAGATCGACGGGGTCGCCGCGGCGCTCCGGTACCGCGACGGCGCCCTGGCGTTGGGCATCACCCGCGGGGACGGCACGCGTGGCGAC
>DATFKK010000161.1 GCA_035268685.1 Candidatus Krumholzibacteriia bacterium
AGTACTACGAGCGGAGGATCGAGACACGGGAACTGCCGGTGAACCGCCGACACGAGCTGAAGTACGCGTTCTGAGGGCCGAAACGAGCGGGGCGAGCCGATGGGCCCGCCCCGCTGGGGAATGCACAATCTCGGAGGCACAGACCTCGCCCCCCCTGGGGGGCGGAGGGGGGCGTCGCTAGAGCAGCTCCGCCCGCCGATCCACGATCTCCGCTGCCCCACGCTGTTCCTCGATCCACTGCTGCAGCAGGACCCGTTGACGGGTGAACATCACCTGGCGGGCGAGTTGCGATCGCATGGACGCGAACGCCTCTTCGTCGAACTCCTCCTTGTACAGCAGCTCGAGAGCGTAGACACCACGTTGGGTCCGGACGTCCTCCTCGAAGTCGCCGACGTCCATGGCCAGGGCTGCGCGCGCGAAGGGCGTGGCGAAGCCGATGTCCTGGATGTTCTGGCGGAGTGTGAAGGTGTCGGTGACGGCGTGCTGGATCAGGTCGTCGTCGTCGGCCAGGGCCTCGAGGCCCGTGTCGGCACCCGCGCTCTGGAGCGCTTCGCGCAGACGCTCACCGGCGATCTCGGCACGACGGTCGTTGAGGACTGCGCTGTCCACCAGACTGCGGACGTCTTCGAGCGCACGATGACCGGCCGGGAACTTCTCGGCCACGGTGAAGAAGTAGAGCGCATCCTCGGTCTCGAACATCGGCGACAGCGCGCCGACGTCGTTGGAGAAGGCGAAGCGCGAGGCCGGCAGGGAATTGCGCACACCGGGGATGTTGAAGCCCTCCTGGAAGGGGGCCGTCTCGACGATCTCCACACCGAGTTGGTCGGCGGCCGCGGCGAGTCCAGCCGTTCGCGCGGTCTGCTGGGCGGTGTCGACCTGCTCGCGCAGCTCGTCGACGGTGGCGGTGGACGGCGCCAACTCGAGCAGCAGGTGACGCGCGCGCATCTCCTCGCGCTCACCCGCGTCGTTCAGGCGTTCGTCCGTGCACTCGATGATGTGGTAACCGAACTGCGTCTTCACGGGCTCGCTGACGTCGCCCACGGCCAGGTCGAAGGCCACCTCGGTGAAGGGCTCGGTCATGCGGTTGCGGTCGAAGAAGCCGAGATCGCCGCCCACGCTCGCGCTGGTGTCCTCGCTGTAGGTCCGTGCCGCCTCCTCGAAGGTCAGACGGCCCGACACGATGTCCTCACGGATCTCGGAGAGGATCGAAAGGATCTCCTGCTCGTCCTCTTCGCTCGCGGCCTTCTCGACCTTCAACAGGCTGACGGACGTGCGGGCGGGCTGTTTGTAGTCCCCGAGGTTCGCCTCGTACCAACGGCGTGCCTCGGCGTCGGACACCGTTTCGTCCTCGAGCTCGACGTCGCTGAAGCGCACGCCGACGTACTCGGCGACCATTCGTGTGTTCTGCTCGCGGTAGGCCTGGCGCAGTTCGGCCTCGCCGACCACGGCCGACGCCATGATCCGCTGCTGCAGCTTCTGCAGGGGAATGGTCTGACGCAGCGACTCGCGGACCTGGTTCCAGTTCACCGAGGGGTTGTCGAGGTCCTCGTAGTACTGGTCGATGTCGTCGTACTGCGCGAGCAGCGCGGGCGGGGGATTGTTGCGCAGGATGTCGGTGATCTCGGCGTCGGTCACACTCAGCCCGCGGCGCTCGGCCTCGGCCTCGAGCAGCACCTCGTCGATCAATTCCGAGTAGGCGCGGTCACGGGCGCGCAGGCGATCACTCTCGGTGATCTCGCTCGTCGCTCCCTGCTGCGCGCTCATCGACGACAGGATGGACTGCGCACGCCGCTCCCATTCCATGGCTCCGATGTCGGCACCGTTCACGGTGGCGACCACGGTGGAATCACCGGTCTGTTGCGGCGCGCTCCAGTCGCCGATGCCCCACGCGAGGAACGTGAAGCCGATGAAGGTCACGATGATCAGCCAGAAGACCACCTTGACCCGCTCGCGCAAGACTTGCATCATGCCGCATCACCTTCCAGAGCAGCCCCGCGGACTGCCGGTGTCATGATTCGGGGAAACCGAGAAACCACTGCGGACGCGCAGGGCCCGACGGCGAGTCCGGCCGGTTCGACGACCGCTCCGGCGACTCGCGGGCAGAACCTAGACGGTATCACGCGCCGTGCGCAGCGGCAAGAAGGCCGGACGGTCCGCGCGCTGTTGCTGATCGCTCTGCTGCTGGACCCGGGCCGAGCCTTCGCCGAGGGAAACACCCCGTGGCCCTGGCCGGTTCCCGTCGATCCGCCGCAGATCACCGCCACCTTCATGGAAGCGCGGTCGGGGGGCTATCACACCGGGCTCGACATCCGGACGGGGGGGCGCACGGGGATGCCGGTGCGGACGCCGTTGACCGGTGACGTGGTCCGCATCCGCACCTCGGCGCAGGGCTACGGCAAGGCGCTCTACCTCGGCGTCGGCGGGGGCAGGACGCTCGTCTTCGCGCACCTCGCGGCCTTCGCCGACCCGGTGCAGGAGCTCGTCACCGCGCGGCAGGCCCGGTCACGGCGGTACGAGCAGGACATCCATCTCCAGGCCGGAGCCCTCCGCTTCGAGGCCGGGGAGGTCGTCGCTCTCTCCGGCGACACGGGAACCGGGGCTCCGCACCTCCATCTGGAGGTCCGGGAGGGTTCGGTCCCCGTCAATCCGATCGACTTCTTCGACGTGCCCGACCGGGCGGACCCGCGCGTGACGGCACTCCGCGTCGTTCCGCTCACGCCCGGGGCTCGTGTCGAGGGACGGCTCGAGGCCGTGGTCGCCGCTCCCGGTGACACCGTGATCGCGGTGGGGACCGTCGGCCTGCAGGTCATCGTGGAGGACGGAACGGGCATCAATGGTTTCCGGCTGATGCCGCGGCGAATCCAGGCCGTGTTCGACGACGGCCGTCGCTACGCGGTGGATCAGGATCGGATCCGGTTCCGCGACCGGTGGCAGCGGGGGCTCGAAGTCGTGCCGGACGGCGACGGCACGCGTTGGCTGAGTCTGTACCGGCGCCGGGATCTCACCCACCGTGCGCGTGGCGCGGGAGGGTCCGAGTCGGGACGGATTCGCGTCGGCGAGCGGGCGCGGAGGGTCTCCGTGCTCGTGGAGGACCACGCGGGTCGGAGTTCGGTGGCCGACGTCGTATTGCGTCCCGATCCGGCGGTGGAGGCCGAGGTCCCTCCCTTCGACGTTCCGGCCTCGACCGGGGCCTGGGTCGCGCACACGCCGGCCGGGATCGCCCTGGGCGTGCGGCCCGACCCGGCGTGGGCGACTCCGGATCTCGTACGCCGCCGCGGCGACGGGCGGACCCTGTCGAGTCGCCTGCAGTCCTTCCGAGACGCCGAGGCGGAGTGGTGGTGGGTGATTCCTCCGCGCGAGGCGCTGATCTCGGGACAACTGGTGATCGAGCAGGGGAAGCGTGAGCAGGTGTTCCGGTCCATCGTCACGGTCGACGGGGGTGAATTCGCTCCGACGTCGCCGACCGCCGTCGACTTCCTCGACGGCGAGGTCCGGGTCCGCACCCCGGGTGCCGAGGACATGTCCACCGACACGGTCCTGTGGATCGACCCGGTGGCGACCGATGCGCCGGCGCTGCACGACGGGACGGGAGCAGCCTTCGAGGTGGTGGCCCCGGGGGCGGCCTTCCGGCGGGGGATCGAGGTGAGCGTTGCCGTCGGTGGTGCCGCCGACGAGTTCACGCTCGCCGCGCGCGATCGGCGCGGCCGCTGGTCGCCGGAGTCGGGAGTGGAGCCCGATCCGGACCGGCCCGGGGCCATCCGGACCCGCCTCACGGACACCGGCGTGTACCGCGTGATCCGCGACGTCTCGCCGCCCGCCGTCGGGCCCTTCCGTGTCGAGGGACGCGTGGTCCGCGGTCGCGTGACGCTGTCGGCCCGCGCGCGGATCGACCACGGCGTGACCCGTCCGCGCTGGCCGGCGATCGTGCTCGACGTCGCCGACCACGCCAGCGGTATCGATCCCGACGGCGTGACGGTCACGCTCGGCGGCCAGCGCTATCCGGCCCGCCCGGAACTCGAGGACGACCACGTGTGGATCGAGTGGGACGTCGACCCCGGACCGGGCGTTCACGACCTGCGGGTGGAGGTGGCCGACCGTCTGGGCAACGTCGCCACCACGCGGCTGACCGTCGAACTCGTGGACTGACGGTCCCGTTCGGGGGCGATGGCGCGAAGCGTCTTGTCCGGCGGGACGACCTGGCATAGGGTGCGCGCAGCACCCTCATGGCGTCCGTTCGGCCCGACGATTCCACCAACTCGTTCTACGGCAATGATTTCGACCGCTCCGTTCGTCCATCTCCACAGCCACAGCAGCTTCAGCCTGCTGCGCTCGGTCCTGCGGGTGCCCGAGCTGGTGCGCTTCGCGGCGGACCACGGAATGCCGGCGATCGCGCTGACCGATCGGGGCAATCTCTTCGGCGCGGTCGAGTTCCACCAGGCGGCGCTCGAGGCCGGCGTGAAGCCGATCTTCGGCATGGAGGTCTCGGTCGTGCGCGACCGCCGGGCGGAGGATCCGGCGAAACGAGGCCCGGCGCGATCCCTCGTCCTGCTGGCGGCCGACCGTGTGGGCTGGAACCACCTCATGAAGATCTCGTCGCTCGGGTGGCGCGAGGGACTCCACGACGGAGCCCCGCACGTCGACGACGAACTCCTCGGCTCCCACGCGAAGGGGATCATCGCCCTGAGTGGTGGCGGGGACGGAGTC
>DATFKK010000162.1 GCA_035268685.1 Candidatus Krumholzibacteriia bacterium
GCTTCGGCGACGCCGGTGGTGCGCAATCGCCGCGTGTGCGTGTCCGAGGCCACCAGGTGCGCGGCCAGGCGCGGGCGGACCTCGTGTTCGAACATCCAGCGCAGCTCGGCCGGCACGCCGGGCAGGAGGATCACGGCGGTGCCGTCGATCTCGTGCCACAGCCCGGGCGCGGTGCCCACCCCGTTGCGCAGCGGAAGTGACGACTCGGGTCGCACGGCCTGCCGGCGGTTGGCGTCGCTCATCGTCCGCCCGCGCGATTCCAGAAGGGCGGTGATCTGCGCGACCAGCTCGGGATCCTCGGCGAGTTCCTCGCCGGCGAGCATGGCCAGCGCGTCGCGCGTGCGGTCGTCGGGCGTGGGGCCGAGGCCCCCGGTGACGATCACGGCCCCCACCGCGCCGGTCCGCCGGTGCAGGGCACCGGCGATCGCGTGCACGTCGTCGCCCAGGGTCTCGACGCCGGTCACCGTCCAGTTCCGTGCGGAGAGCTGTTCGATCAGCCAGTGGCTGTTCGTGTCGGGCGTGCGACCGTCGAGGAGCTCGTCGCCGACCATCAACAGGGCGACGCCGTCGCGGTTCATCCCACCAGTCCCCCGGCGAGCGGTGCGAAGAGATCGGTGAGCGCGGCCGGCAGACGGGGCGTGACGAACACGATCCACAGCTGCAGCACGACCCGCGCGTACACCCCGGCGGCGAGGTCGTCGGCCATGATGCCCAGGCCCCCGTGCAGCGACTCGAGCCGCCGCGCCGGAGCCGGCTTGAGCACGTCGAAGATCCGGAAGAGCACGAAGCCGACCCCCACGGTGATCGGATCGAGGGGCACGGCGAGCAGGGTCACGGTCTGCCCGGCCGCCTCGTCCATGGTCGCCTGCTTCGGGTCTTCGCCGTAGCGGCGTTCCAGCCCACTGCACGCAGGGATCCCGGTGACGACGAACGCCACCAACAGCACGAGCTGGACGAGAGGATCGTCGATCTGCAGGGCCCAGAAGACGCCCGCGACGGCGAGACTCGTCCACGTGGCGGGCACCACGGGGATGTGGCCGAGGCCACAGACGGTGCCGAAGACCTGATCGAAGGTGTTGCGCATGGCGGGGCAGTGTGCGTCAGGGCTCCGGAGCGGTCAATGCCCGACGACGCGAGCTGCCGTTCAGGGACAGGGTTCGCCGATCCAGACCGGGCCGACCGATCGGTAGCAGGCCCGGCTGCGCTCGTGCGCGCGCACCCGCCACGCGCCGTCGAGCTGCAGCAGCAGGTCGAGGTCGTGCCGCTCGCCGGCGACGGAGTCGTCGAGGAAACCGTACTGGATGATCGACACCCAGGTGCGCATGCCGTCCTCGCCCGGGCGGTCCGACCGGATCCGGATCTGCCGTGCGTCCAGCGGACCCACGGCCCGCAGGGCCACGTCGAGCGCTCGCGCCGGCCAGTCCATTCCCACCTTCCAGGCCCGTTCGACCTCGAGGTTGATCTCGACCACCGGCAGGAACTCCACGCTCGCGACCGAGTCGAACGGCGCGGCGAAGAATCCCCAGGGTTCGGGGGCTTCGATGTCGGGGACGTGGGTATCGCGGGCGACACCCGGGGCGGGAGCGAGAAGGACGGCGAGGAGGAGGAGCGTCCAGCGCATCGCACTCAATTCAGCTTGTGCAGCACTTCCTTCGACACGCACTTGAGCGTGTCGAACACACCGTCGCCGCTGATGGCCACGGCCTCGAAGCTCTTGAAGCCCTCGGGGTTCAGCTCGGTCTCGAGTTCGTCGGTGGGCAGCGCGCTCGGGACGTCGCGCTTGTTCCACTGCATGACGAAGGGGATCTCGTCGAGCTTCAGATTGTGTTCCTCGAGGTTCTCGTGGAGATTGTACAGGGCCTCCACGTTCGCGTCGATACGGCACTCGTCGCTGTCGGCCACGAACACGATCCCGTCGACCCCGCGCAGGATGAGCTTGCGGCTCGCGTTGTAGTAGACCTGCCCCGGCACCGTGTACAGGTGGAAGCGGGTCTTGAACCCCTTCACCGTGCCGAGT
>DATFKK010000163.1 GCA_035268685.1 Candidatus Krumholzibacteriia bacterium
GCCAGGCCCTGCGCGCGGTGATCGATGCCTCGCCCCTGCCGCCCCTGCCGCCTCGCTATCCCGATGGCGTGCACATCAACTTCCGCTTCGAGTACGAGCGATGACCCGGCCGGAGGCCGACGCATGAAGCCACGCCCTTCCCGTTCTCCCCTGCTCCTCGCGTTGCTGCTGGTCGTCGCCGCGGCCGTGCCGGCGCGTGCCCAGGAGGGCGGCGAACCGAGCTTCGAGCTCCGCTTCAAACGACAGGGCATCGTCCGGGCACTCGTCGAACTCGAAGAGCTGCGCGTCGAGACCAGCCTCGCGGGAGCGCGCGAGGCCGCGGGCGCGCTGGCGTCCCGGCTGGTGCAGGACCTGATCTGGAGTGGGCACTTCGCGATCGCGTCGCCCCTTCCCGAGGGAGTCCGGCGCCCGCGGTACGTGCCCGACGACTGGACGCGCGGGGAGGACGCGCGC
This sequence comes from Candidatus Krumholzibacteriia bacterium, assembly GCA_035268685.1. Taxonomy (NCBI): domain Bacteria; phylum Candidatus Krumholzibacteriota; class Candidatus Krumholzibacteriia; species Candidatus Krumholzibacteriia bacterium. The sequence goes on from DATFKK010000163.1 coordinate 454, forward strand.
ACGAGGCTCCGCCTGACCCTGGCCGGTATCCGTCGCGACGAGATGGTGTGGACGGCCCTGCTCTTCGAGGGTTCGGCCCGGCGTCAGATCCTCGGCAAGCGCTACGTGATCGACCTGGACGCATCGGAGCGGCACGTGCACCACCTCGCCGATCAGATCGTCCAACGCGTCACGGGCGATCAGGGGATCGCGCAGACGCGGATCATCTTCAGCCGCAAGGTCGGCGACGGTCGCGAGATCTTCCTGGTCGACTACGACGGCGAGAACCTCCGGCAGATCACCCGCAACGGCAGCCTGAATCTCCTGCCACGATGGTCGCCGAGTGCCGATCGCGTCAGCTACACGTCGTACTGGCGCGGACGGCAGCGGTTGCTCGTGCTCGACGGTCGCAGCGGCGAGAGCCGCAAGGTGACGGAGTTCGACGGCCTGAACTACGGGGCGTCGTGGGCGCCGGACGGAGCGCACCTGCTCGTGACCTTCACGCGGGACGGCGATCCGGAGATCTACCGTATCGACCTGCAGGGCGACGTCGGAGCCCGTCTGACCTTCGAACCGTCGATCGAGTGCAGTCCGGTGTTCGATCCCACGGGCAACCAGATCGCATACACCAGTGATCGCAGTGGGGTCCCGCAGATCTACCGCATGTCGCGCGACGGCACCGATCGCCGAAGGCTGACCCGCAGCGGTGGATACAACGACGCGCCGGCCTGGTCGCCGCGGGGCGATCGGATCGCGTACGTGACGCGACGCGCCGGGCGCTTCCACGTCATGGTCATGGACTCGAGCGGTGGCGACGCGATCCCGATCACGATCACCGCCGATGGGAACAACGAAGAGCCCGCCTGGGCGCCGGACGGGCGTCATCTCGTGGTCAGCAGTGATCGCGACGGCACGCGGCGGCTCTGGGTGATCGACGTCGACACGGCCTGGGCGCGTCCGCTGACGCGGGGCGACGTCGACGACAACGGACCCGATTGGAGTGCCGCCCCGAGCAGCGGGAGCGGTTCCTGAACCCGGGCGGACGAGACCGTCCGCCCACTCGCACGAGGAGACCGGAGCGTCATGAAGAGTCTGCAGTCCGATGCGAACCGAGCCGATGCCGGCCGCGTGGCCCTGATCACCCTCGTCGCTCTGAGTGCGGTGCTGCTGGTCGGCCTGCTGAGCGGCTGTGGCGGCAAACCCGAAGCGCAGCCCGACACCGGGGCAACGCCGACCGAGGAGCCCCTCGACGAGATCCCCGTCACCACGCCGGACGAACAGCCGGCCTTTCCCGACGAGGCCGACGCCATGGACCAGGACACCGTGGCCGGCGAGGACATGGAGGCCGAGACCCGGCCCCTGCCCGTGGTGCAGGACGTGTTCTTCGGGTACGACTCCTTCGAGCTCGATGCCGAGGCCCAGGCCACCCTGCAGACGAACGCGAGGATCCTGCGTCGGAATCCCGATGTCGACGTGATCATCGAGGGTCATTGCGACGAGCGGGGCACCGCCCAGTACAACATGGCGCTGGGCTGGAAGCGCGCGAACACGACGAAGGACTACCTGGTGTCCCTGCGCATTCCCGCGTCGCGCATTCGTACGGTGAGCTTCGGCAAGGAGAAGCCCTTCGTGACGGGGAGCGGAGAAGACGTCTGGTCGCTGAACCGCCGCGCCCACATCGTACTCGAACGGTCCGGGCGCTGAGCCATGCGACGTATCCTGGGTTCCGTCCTCCTCGTCGCGGTCCTGACCGGTTCGTCGGGGTGCGCCAAGCAGCTACAGCGCATCGAGACCCGTACGGATGAGATCGCGACCATCCAGGCGCGGCTCGCGGCGGAACAACGCGAGCTCGCATCCATCGTGGAGCGTCTCGACGAGCGGGATGCCGAACGCGAGGCCGAGCTCGTGGAGCGCCGCGCCGAGCTGGAATATCAGCTTCGTGCCCTCGACCGCGTCGTCCGACAACTCGATGCCCGCGCGCAGGAGCAGCAGGAACTCCTGCAGAGGATCAGTGCGGCGCTCGACCTGTTGACCCGTCGGACGCCGTCGGGACCCGACGCTCCCACGGCGACGGCCCCGACCGATTCGACGATCGCGGCGGCGTCGGGGGGCGATCCCCTCGAGTCGCCGGGACAGGACGTGTTCGACGCTGCCTTCGACGACTACACGGGGGGACGCTACGCCCTCGCGAGGGAGGGCTTCCAGGAGGTCCTCGATCGGTTCGAGGACAGCGAGCTGGCCGACGACGCGCGGTACTGGGTGGCCGAGACGCACTACGCAGAAGGCGACCACGCGACCGCGCGCGACGGCTTCGCCGAGGTCGTCGAACGATGGTCGGAGAGCGACGTGGTGCCTCCGGCCCTGCTGAAGCTCGCCTACTCCATGCTGGAGCTCGGCGAATCCGAGGATGCCATCGCGACCCTGCAGCGACTCGTCGACGAGCACCCCGACAGCGATGAGGCCCTGATCGCGGAGCACAGATTGAGTACACTGTCGGCCGAGGAGTGATTCCGTCCGCCCCCCCCTCCGTGGTGGATCATGCGATCCTTCGTGCGTCCGCTGACCTGGCTCGTCGTCTGCGCGACCCTGCTCGTGTCGGCTCCGTCCACCGCGGCGGAGCGGTGGTGGGTGGAACTGCCCCGGGACCGGGGGGTCTCCGAGCCGGAGGACCTGCCCTTCCCGCCCGCACCGAACGATGCTGCCCTCGAGCGACGGGCCCGGCGTGGCCGGGCCGAGCGCGTGGCGGTCCTCGGCCGGGGGCCGAGCGAGGAGGCCCTGCGCGCGGTGCAGGCCACCGGAGCTCGGATCGTCCGCGTGAGCCGCTGGCTGAGTGCGGCCAGCGTGGAGGCCGACGCCACCATCCTGGAGCGTCTGCGAGAACGCTTCGGCCGCGCCGCCCTACGACCCGTGAGGAGCTGGGCCGGCGAGCGTGACCCGCGAGTCGTCCGGGTGACGCCCGGCCCGCGCCGGCGGGTCGGCGCCTTCGACTACGGCCGGTCCTTCGACCAGCTCGCGCAGATCGGGATCGATCGTCTGCACGACCGGGGTCTCACCGGGCAGGGGGTCCGGGTCCTCGTGCTCGACACGGGCTTCCTGGTCGACCATCCCGCGATCGACCATCTCGACGTCCTGGCGACCCGGGACTTCGTGAACGACGACGCGGACGTGGGCATCGACGAGGGCGAGGCGATCAACCAGGACCGACACGGGACGGGCGTGGTCGGCACCCTCGCCGGCTACGAACCCGGCTCGTTGATCGGGGCCGCGCCCGACGTCTCGGTGCTGCTCGCCAAGACCGAGGTCGTCGACAGCGAGACCCGGGTCGAAGAGGACCACTTCGTCGCCGCCCTCGAGTGGGGAGAAGCCCTCGGGGCCGATCTCATGACCGCGTCGCTGGGCTACCGCACCTTCTACGACGAGCCCGACACCTTCGCCTACTCGCCGGAGGATCTCGACGGCGACACCGCGATCACGACGCGCGCCGTGGACGACCTGGTGGCGATGGGGGTGGTCGCGATCAGCTCGGCCGGCAACGACGGGGACGACCCGGGAACCCTTCTCACGCCCGCCGACAGCGACAGCGGACTCGCCATCGCCGCCGTCGACTCGAACGGTGCCGTCGCCTGGTTCTCGAGCCGCGGACCGACCGCCGACGGCCGCACGAAGCCCGACCTGGCCGCCCGCGGCGTGCGCGTGGTGTGGGCCGACACCTGGATCGGGGTCGGCCTCGCGTCGGGCACCTCGCTGGCCGCGCCTCTCGTGGCCGGAGCAGGCGCTCTGCTCCTTCAGGCGCACCCGGACTGGGGTCCGCACGAGGTCGCTTCGGCGCTCCGGAGCACCGCGAGTCAGGCCATGGCTCCCGACACGGTCCTCGGATGGGGGATCGTCGACGCCCAGGCGGCGGTCTTCGACGTCGAGGCTCCGCAGGTGCCCCTGCCCTTCGATCTGGTGGCCCCGGAACCCGGAGCCGTGATCGACGGGCCCCGGGTCGATTTCGCCTGGGAGGCCGCAGAGGATCTGCAGACACCACAACAGATCGACTACCGCGTCGAGATCGCGCGGGACGAGGCCTTCGACGAGGTGGCCGCCGTCTTCGAGGTGGGACCCGCGGTCGTCCGCTCCGCCTGGGTCCCGGTGAGCGGGCAGCTGTGGTGGCGGGTGGTGGCCACCGATCCGCAGGGACACGTCCGGACGAGTGCCGCCCGGGCCCTCGAGGTCCCGACGGCCACCGGGGCCCCGACCCGGACGCGCGTGGCCTGGGCGCGCTGGGAAGGTCCGTGGCCCAATCCGACGAGCGACCGCAGCGCGGCGCGGCTGGTGCTGAACCGGCCGGCACGGGTGCGCGCGGTCGAGGTCTTCGACGTCGCGGGCCGGCGGATCCGGACCCTTCGCCGGCAGGTCGAACTGCTGCCCGGCGAGTGGCGCGTGGAATGGGACGGAAGGGACTCCAGGGGGCGCTCCGCGGCCTCCGGCGTGTATTTCCTCCGGGCGCTCGTCGAGGACTCCGACGGCCGCGCGGCCCGGCTGCGCGCCCGCGTGGTTCGCCTTCGCTGAGGGATGTCCGCGGGGCCGCAGCCGTCAGTGCCTTGACCTTCGGTTTTTCCGTCATCTACTCTTTGTACGAATCCCTTGGAGCGCCACGAGGCCTCCGGCCCCTCTCGCCGAATTCCCGGAATGGCCGGCTGATCCTCGTCGACTGCCCCGCATCAGCATGCGCCCCCACTCCGGGCGCGTCGGTTCTGCTACCAGGAGGGTCTCCGTCGTGTTCCTGACGAAGCGTCAGTCGGAGCTGTTGGACTACCTGCGCCGCACCATCGCCGTGCAGGGCTACGCTCCGAGCCTCGAGGAGATGGCGGCTCACTTCCAGCTGTCATCGGTCGGAACGGTCCACAAGCACCTGAAGGCCCTCGAGGAGAAGGGCTTCATCCGTCGCCAGTGGAACCGTTCCCGTGCGATCGAGATCGTCGAGACCCACGACGGACGGGCCCGTCGCGTGCCCATGCTCGGCTCGCTCAAGGGACAGCAACCGATCGAGAACGGGGTCCAGAGCGGAAGCATCGCGGTTCCGGAGGAGTTCCTGAACGGAAACGGTGCCTTCGTCCTGCAGGTGGGTGACGACTCCCTGCGCGACGAATTCCTCGACTGCGGCGATTTCGTGGTGTGCGAGCCGAGCGAGTCGCCCGAACCCGGGGCCACCGTCGTGGTCACGGTCGACGGACGGAGCACGATGGTCCGTCGGTGGGAGCCGACCTCGGACCGGGTCCAGCTGCGCTCCCGGCGTCCGGGGGCCGAGGACTTCGAGGTCGGACTGCAGCGGTGCCGGATCGAAGGGGTGGTCGTCGGCGTGCTCCGCCGCCTGCAGGCGGACCGTCAGGCCGCTTCCTGAATCGTGCCACGAATTTCGCTCGGTTGACGTTTCGGCGTCCGCCTCCCTACCATGCGGCCGGCCCTCAGGGGCCGGCCTTCTTCTTCGTGCTCCGGCGGGTCGTGGACTCCACGGCGGGTACGGAGTGCGCGCCCACCACGCACGGGAAGCCAGACATGATCTCCTCGTCCAGGCCCACACCCGACGACCGGCCGCTCGACGTGACGCGTGATCCCGACGACATGGAAGAGGTGTTCGAGGTCTACTTCACCTCGACGCCCGGTCCGTCCCGCGTCGTTCGTATGGAGGGCGGTCTGGGGTGGCGACCGGCCACCGACGTCTACGAGACCGAGCACGAATTCGTCGTCCAGATGGACCTGGCGGGCATGGACCGCAACGCGATCGAGATCCACGTCGACGACGAGTTCCTGGTGGTGCGCGGCACGCGTAGCAACATCGCGCCCCCGGGCAAGAAGCACTTCCACAAGATGGAGATCCGGGTCGGACCCTTCGAGCGTCACGTCCGGGTTCCCGGACACGTGGACGCCAACACCGCACGGGCCCGCTACGAGAGCGGGTTCCTGTTCGTCGTCATGGAACGGGGCCAGGGACGGTGCGGAGAGCGTCGTAGCATCGCCATCGGATCCTGACCGCAGCCCCCGCCGTCGCGGGGACCGAAGATCTCAGCCCGCCCTCGAGGAGTCGTCGTGGCCGATCAGTCCGAAGCCCCGGGATTCGATCTGGAAGATGGTGTCCGGGTTCCCGACCAGCTCGCCGTCCTGCCGATCAGTGACGCGGTGGTCTTTCCGTACATGATGGTGCCGCTGGTCCTCAGCGACGCCAATCTCATCCAGTTGGCCGACGACGTCCTGGCCGACTCGAAGATGCTCGGGACCTTCACCCAGTTGCCGGAAGCGACCACCAACGGCAGCGAGGAAGAAGAGTCGAACGTCGGCGAAGAGGACGTCTACGAGATCGGCACGGCGGTGGTGATCCAGAAGATGCTTCGCTTCCCCGACGGGAGCATGCGGCTGCTGGGTCAGGGCATCACACGGATCCGCCGCAAGAAGGTCCTGCAGACCGAGCCCTACATGGTCGCCGAGGTCGAGGTCCTCGACGAGAAGGAATCGACCGACGCCAAGACCGTGGCCTACATGCGCGGTGTGGCGAACAACTTCATCAAGATCGTCGACGCGTCCGAGAAGCTCAGCGACGAGCTGAAGGTCGTGGCCATGAACATCGACGAGCCCGGCCGGCTCGCCGACATGGTCGCCACGAACCTGGACATCGACGTGACCGAGAAGCAGAAGGTGCTCGAGATCCTCGACCCGCGGGCGCGGCTCGAGCTGCTCAGCGAGATCGTGATGCGCGAGCTGGAGATGGTCGAGCTCGGCGAGAAGCTGCAGAGCCGCGTGCGCAAGGCGATCGACAAGGACCAGCGCGAGTACTACCTGCGCCAGCAGCTGAAGGCGATCCAGCGCGAACTCGGCGACACCGACCAGAGTTCGGTGGAACTCGACGAACTCCGCGAACGGATCGAGGAGGCGTCGCTGCCCGACCACGTACGCGAGGCGGCGTTGAAGGAGTACGACCGGCTCACCCGCATGAGTCCCGGTGCCAGTGAGTACACGGTGAGCAAGACCTACGTGGACTGGCTGCTCGAGCTGCCGTGGCTGGAGAGCAGTGTCGACAACCTGCAGCTGAAGAAGGCCGAGGAAGTGCTGGAGCGCGATCACTACGGTCTGGAAGACGTGAAGGAGCGCGTACTCGAGTACCTGGCGGTGAAGAAGCTGAAGGACGACATGCGCGGTCCCATCCTGTGCCTGGTCGGACCGCCGGGTGTGGGCAAGACCAGCCTGGGCAAGTCGATCGCCGAGGCCATGGGGCGCAAGTTCTACCGTCTGAGCCTGGGCGGCATGCGGGACGAGGCCGAGATCCGCGGGCATCGCCGCACCTATGTCGGGGCGATGCCGGGCCGTGTCATCCACGGGGTGAAGGTCGCGGGGACGAACAACCCGCTGTTCATGCTCGACGAGATCGACAAGCTCGGCAGTGATTTCCGGGGCGATCCGGCGAGTGCGTTGCTCGAGGTGCTCGATCCCGCGCAGAACAGTACCTTCACCGACCACTACCTGAACCTACCCTTCGATCTCAGCAACGTCCTCTTCATGACGACGGCCAACGTGCTCGACACGATCCCACGTCCGCTGCGCGACCGCATGGAGATCATCCAGCTCCCGGGCTACACCCGGCTCGAGAAGCTCGAGATCGCCAAGCGCTACCTCGTGCCGAGGCAGGTCGCCGAGAACGGCCTCAGCTCCTCCAGCATCCGATTCACCGATGCCGGGCTGAACTCGATCATCTCCGACTACACGGCCGAGGCCGGGGTACGTTCGCTGGAGCGGACGATCGGGCGGGTGTGCCGTAAGGTCGCGCGTGGTGTCGCGGGATCGCGCAAGAAGAAGCGTGTGAACGTGTCCGTGAAGAACGTCCACGACTATCTGGGCGCGCCGGTGTACTCGGACGAGGCACGGAAGTCCCGCCCCGAGGTGGGCGTGTGTGCCGGCCTGGCCTGGACCCCGGTGGGGGGGAAGATCCTCTTCGTGGAGGCGGTGGCGATGCCGGGGCAGGGTGCCCTTCGGCTGACCGGGCAGCTCGGCAACGTCATGCAGGAGTCGGCGCAGGCCGCCCTCAGCTACATCCGGAGTCGCTACAGCGCGGGCCCGCAGGACATCGAATGGTTGCGGACGCACGACCTCCACGTGCACCTTCCCGCGGGGGCGATCCCGAAGGACGGACCCAGTGCCGGGATCACGATGGCCACGGCCCTGGTGTCGCTGTACCGGGGGATCCCGATCAGCAACAGGGTGGCCATGACGGGAGAGATCTCGCTCACCGGCGAGGTGCACCCGGTGGGGGGTCTCGTCCAGAAGATCCTGGCCGCGCACCGGGCGCGGATCTCCCAGGTGATCATTCCCGCCGACAACGAGCGCGACCTCGAGGAGCTGCCCGAGGAGGTGCTCGAGGCCATCGAGTTCCATCCGGTCGAACGGGTGGAGCAGGTCTGGGAGCTCGCCCTCACGCGGCCCCTGCAGTGAGACCACGTTCCCGGTGCAGGTTTGACCGGCCCCCGAGCGGCTGCTAGTTTGCCACGCGTTCGCGCCGGCTGGTGTCCGGCGCGGTCAGGACGACCGATGCCTTCCAGCTTGTTGCGACGTCTCCTGGGGCGCGCCGGTGCTTCCCCCAACGGGGCGGTGGCCGGTGAAGCCTTCTCGCTGCCCGGATCGCTGCAACCGGGCGCGCGCGTTCTCCTGCTCGCGTCCGACGACCTGACGGATCTGCTCTTCGCCATGCCGCTGGTCGAGGCCGTGCACGGTGCGATCGAGGGCGTGGAGTTCGGTCTGCTCTGCGACGAGCGCACCAGTCACCTGGCGCTGAGCACCGACCGCTTCGCCGACGTTCTCGTCGTCGACCCACAGCAGGCCGGTTCCGGGTCGGCGTCCCATCGGGAACTGCAGGAGGCCCTCCAGGGCGAGTCCTGGGACGTGGCGATCCTGCTCGGTCAGGATCCCGATCCCGATCGCGACGAGTTCGCCCACCTGAGCGGGGCGACGCTTCGCATGGGGCCCGATCATCCACTGGCCTTCCCGCGGCTCAACTGTCAGGTCCGGCCCCCGTCCTCCGAGAGCTATCCCTACGGCCGTGCCCAGCTCTGGGGTCGCCTGCTCGGAGTGAACGTCGATGCGCGCCGACTGCACTGGCGCCTGGCCCCGAAGCGCGCGCGCCAGATGGGGCAGTTGGTGCACTTCAACAAGCCGCGGAAGCAGCAGCGGCTGATCGGCATCGACCCCGGAGTGGGCAAGGCCGGCACGCGGTTGGGCGCCGCGAACCTGGGCCTGATCGCGAACCACCTCTCGCGGACGATCGATTCGAGAACGATCGTGCTGACGGCCGACGAGGATCCGACGGTGGTCGACGAGTTCGTCGGTGTACTCGAGAACACACCCCTCGATCTGCCGCGGCCCACGCTGCTCGAGACCGTGCTCCTGCTGAACGAGTGCGACCTGCTCGTGAGCGGGAACACCGATCTCCTGCACTTCGCCGCCGCACTGGACGTGCCCGCACTGACCGTGTTCGCCGACGCCGATGCCGACGCCTGGATCCCGGATCGAGCCGAGCGTCTGGAGGTCGTGAGGGCAGCACGGGGCGAGGCCCTGGACCTGGCCGAGATCATGGATCGGGTGGAAAGGCTCCTGGCGTAGTCGTCGGTGCCCATCGGCACCGGTCGGCATCGCGGCTCATCGCGAAGGATCGAGTGTGCACGACATACCCCGCGTCCTGTCGCTGTTGCGTCACTTCCGCTGGCGGATGCCCGCGCTCGTCGTGTGCATCGTGATCGCCTCGTCGCTCTCGAGTGTCGGAATCACCTTCGTGTCGCCCCTGGTGCGGATCCTCTTCGAGGAGGATCCGGCCCCGCTCGCCGCCGAGGCCCAGCAGGATCCCACGGCGGGCACGCCCGCCGGTGTTCCGCTCGAGCAGGTCGAACTGCCGGACTTCATGGAGCGTGCCCGTACGACGATCTCCCAGGAGGTCGAGGGCTGGCTCTACCGCGGCGACCGCACGGACATGCTCTGGCGGCTGTGCCTTTCCCTGCTCGTGGTCTTCCTCACGCGGAATCTCTTCGCCTTCCTGCAGGAGGCGTTGAGGGTCCAGATCGAACAGCGCACGATCCATCGTCTTCGCGAGGATCTGCACCTGTCGATCCAGCGGCTCCCTCTCCAACAGTTCTCGCGCGAGCGTACCGGTTATCTCATGAGCCGGGTGATCGCCGACGTCGACGCCATGCGCGGGGCCATCATCGGTGTGTGGACCCAGCTCGCGAGCAATTGCCTGATGATCGTGATCGCGCTGACGATGGTCGCGCTCGTCAGCTGGAAACTGCTGTTGACCACCCTTCTGGTCGTTCCGCCGAACATGTTGCTGATCGCGTGGATCAGTCGTCGGTTGCGCCGCGGCAGTCAGCGTGTCCAGGAATCGATGGGCGATGCCGCGGCCGTCCTCCAGGAAGCGATCAGCGGGATCCGGATCGTGAAGGCCTTCGATCCCGAGGGACACGAGAACCGGCGTTTCGACCGGGTGAACGCCAGCTACACCCGCTCCTACGAACGTCTGAAGATCCTGTCGGCGATGAGCAGCCCCGTGAGCGAGGTCCTGGGAATCCTGACCGCCGTCGTCATCATCGTCATGGGGGGACGCCTGGTGCTGACAGGACAGCTGCGCCCCGACCTGCTGGTCCTGTTCCTGGGTGTGATCCTCTGGGTGATCGGACCGATCAAGTCGATCATCCGTGCCAACAACACGCTGCAACAGAGTCTGGCCGCGGCGCGGAGGATCTTCGACGTCCTCGATGCACCGAAGGAGTCGCGCGGACCGGTGGACGCGAGACCCTTCTCCGCGCCGGAACGAGCGCTGCGCTTCGAGAACGTGAGCTTCGAGTACGAGACCGACATTCCGGTGCTGCACGACGTCGACCTCGAAGTCGGTGCCGGACAGGTCGTCGCCCTGGTGGGTCCATCGGGAGCGGGCAAGAGCACGCTCGTGGATCTCGTGCCGCGTTTCCTGGATCCGACCGGGGGCCGCGTGACCGTCGACGGAGTCGATCTGCGCGAGTTCGACCTTGCCTCGTTGCGTGGCCACGTGGGAGTGGTGTCCCAGGAGGTGATCCTCTTCCACGACACGGTGGCGGGGAACATCGCCTTCGGGTCGGGCGAGGTGTCGGAGGAACGCATGATCGACGCGGCGAAGACCGCGAACGCGCACGACTTCGTCGCGGCGTTGCCGCGCGGCTACGACACGTTGGTGGGCGAACGGGGACTTCAGCTCTCAGGTGGGCAGCGACAACGTCTGGCGATCGCGCGTGCGGTCCTGAAGAATCCGCCGATCCTCATCCTCGACGAAGCGACCAGCGCGCTCGACACCGAGAGCGAGCGTGCCGTGCAGGAAGCCATGCAGCGACTCATGGTGGGGCGGACCACGCTCGTGATCGCGCACCGGCTGTCGACGATCACGGCGGCCGACCGCATCGTCGTGTTGCAGCAGGGTCGGATCGTCGAGAGTGGGACCCACGAGCAACTCCTCGCGCACGACGGAGCCTACCGTCGTCTCTACGACCTCCAGTTCGGTCCGGGCACGGGCGACGATGGCGACGCGTCTGTCGGTTCTTCCCAACTGGCTGGGTGACCTCGTCATGGCCACGCCGGCCCTGCGCCGTTTCGGTGCGGGGTCCGAGCACGTGGTCGTGGGGGCGCCCCACCTCGTGGACCTCGTGCTCGATCTCGGGCTCGCCGATCGAGGCGTGGACTACGACCGGCGGGGCGCCGACCGCGGCGTGTCCGGACTGTGGCGGGCAGCGCGAGGCCTGTCGGCGCTCGAGCCCGAGGTCGCGCTGGTGCTCGGACCGAGTCTGCGCGCGGCCGCTCTGCCGGCCCTGGCCGGGATTCCGCAGCGTCAGGGTGTCGGCGGAGAGGGGCGGGAGCTGTTCCTGACCCGGGTGCACCGGGTTCGGGGTGGACTGCGGTCGCAGCACCTCTCGCAGACCTGGTGGGACGTCACGGGAGGCGCCGGGCAGGTGCCGTCGCCGCGCTGGCGACCGGGCCGTCGTGGACAGGAGGGATGGAGGGCGCTGATGGAGCGCCGCCCCGAACTCACGGCTCCCTTCGCGGTCTTCGCCGCCGGAGCCACCTTCGGTCCGACCAAGCGGTGGCCGACGCATTTCTTCGCCGAGACCGCAGGGCGCCTCCACGCCTCCCATGGCCTCCGTCCGGTCTTCGTGGGCTCGGGCGACGCCCGCGAGCGCGAGACCGCGGCGGCGCTGGCGGAAGCAACCGGAGGGGTCTCGCTCGCCGGCGAGACCGACCTCCCGGTGCTCGTCGGCGCATTGGCCGACGCGTCTCTGTTCGTGGGCAACGACAGCGGTCCCATGCACGTCGCGGCCGCGGTGGGGATTCCGACCGTGGGCATCTTCGGATCGACGAGCCCCGTGTGGACGGCTCCGCGCGGGCCCGCCGCCCGGACCGTGGGGCCGGCCCCCGTCGACTGCAGTCCGTGTTTCCGGGCGACCTGTCCCTTCGCCCTGGAGTGCCTTCGCCAGCTCGAGCCGTCCGCAGTCCTGGGCGCGGTCGAGCGGCTCCTCGGTTCACCCCCTCCGCGGGAGGCCCGTCCGTGAACCATCGCGCCGTCGTCTGGCTCGATCGTGACGGGACGATCGTCGACGATCCGGGCTACCTTCGCGATCCTCTTGCCCTGCGCCTCTTGCCCGGTGCCGGAGAGGCCGTGAGCCGTCTGAACAGGGCCGGGATCGCGGTCGTACTCGTGACCAACCAGAGCGGAATCGCCCGGGGGCTCCTGACCGAGCAGGACCTCCGCTCGGTGCACGCGGAGCTGCGGCGCCGCCTGGCGTCGTCGGGTGCCCACCTCGATGCGATCCGTCACTGCCCGCACCTGCCCGACCATCTGCTTCCCGACGGCGCGAGGCCCTGTGCCTGCCGGAAGCCGCGGCCCGGCATGATCGAGGCGGCACGGGACGAACTGGGCGTACCGAGCGACACGCCGCAGTTCGTGGTGGGCGACAAACCGGCCGATGTCCGACTGGCACGTGCCGCCGGATGCCGTTCCGTTCTGGTCCTCACCGGGGAGGGACGAACCACGCGGCGGCACCACGACGCCGACGCCGACCTCGTGGTGCCCGACGTCGGAGCGGCCGTGAGCCACATCCTCGAGCAGCTCTCCCTCGCCGATGGCGGGCCGAGCTGTTAGGTTCCGCTCTTGCTCCCCGTGGGCCGCGGAGGCGGCCAGGAGTCGAACCGCATGCGCATCCTGATCATCGCGGCGACCTACCCGCCGACCCGCTGCGGCGTGGGTGACTACGTCCGTAGGGTCGGCCGCGAACTCCGCGGGATCGACGAAGAGGTCTTCGTCCTCACCGGCGAGGCAGAGGACCTCGACCACGATCACGGGGACCCGACGATCGCCTCGGTGGGCAGGCGGCCCGCGCCACGCCGCGTCGACGATCTCCGCTTCGACACCGAGGACCACGGAGTCCGGCTGTCGCGACGGGTCCCGGCCTGGGACTGGGGCGCGCTCGACTGGATCGAGGCCGCCCTGCGGGACCTGGAGCCCGACGTCGTGAGCCTCCAGTTCCACGGCGAGGACTATCTGCTCCACCCGGCGGTGTGCGCGGTTCCCGACCTGGCGCGGCGTCGGGGATGTCCCGTGGTCACGACGCTGCACAACCTGCAGCGCCCGGTGGCGTGGGCGGAGCCGGCCGACCCACTGGATCACCTCCTGCGCGGGAGTGCGGCCTGGATCTGCACCAACGCGATCGACGAAGCCCGGCTCCGATCGCACGAACTCTCCGAGCGCCTGCACGTGATCCCCACCGGGCCGTGCATCACCGACGACCGCGGACGCCGGACCGCCGATCCCCATGGGCCGCTGCGCATCGGCTACTTCGGCTTCCTGAATCCCTTCAAGGGCATCGAGTACCTTCTGCGCGCGGTGGCGGCCCTGCACACCGAGGGCCGCGCGATCCGGCTCGAACTGGCGGCCGGGATCCACACCGACGCACCCGGGCGCCTGCGCGACTACGCGGACTTCGTCGGCGGCGAGATCGAGCGTCTCGGGATCGGACCGGTCCTCGAACGCCACGGCTACGTGTCCGACGAAGAGGTGGGTGCGCTGCTCGGACGATCGCACGTCGCCGTGTTCCCCTTCCGCGACGGGGTGAGCGGCAAGAACTCCAGTTTCTGGAGCACCATGCACCACGCGACGCCGACGCTGACCACGCGGGGTCCGGGCGTGCCGCCGGGACTCGTCGACGGTCAGAACGCCCTTCTCGTCCCGGCGGAGGACGCCGAGGCCATCGCCGAACGGTTGCGATGGTCGGATGCCCACCGCGCCGAGCTCGAGGCGATCGGCCGGGCCGGGCGGGAGTTCGTTCTCCGTTCGTTCGACTGGAGCGTGATCGCGCGTTCGATGCACGAGGTCTTCGCGGCGTCGGTCGATCGGGGTACCGCCGGCGCGGAGGAGCCGCGGTGAACCTTCGTGCCCCGAAGCTTCGCGACGACGCGGCGCTGGCCGCATGGATCCGGGCCGAGCAGGCCCGGCAGCGGCGGGTGGTCTTCACCAGCGGTTGCTTCGACGTGCTGCACGTCGGACACGTACGTTCGCTGCGCGCCGCCCGGTCCCTCGGCGATCGGCTGGTCATCGGATTGAACTCCGACGATTCGGTGCGAGGCCTCAAGGGTCCCGATCGGCCCTACTTCCCGCAGGAGGAGCGGGCGGAGGTCCTGAGCGAACTCGAGTGCGTGGATGCGCTCGTGATCGTGCCCGAGTCGACCATGGACCGCGTTCTCGACGCGATGCGCCCCGATGTCTTCGCGAAGGGGACCGACTACACGGTCGAGACGATTCCCGAGCGCGAGACCGTGCTGGCCTACGGTGGCGAACTGGCGATCGTCGGGGACCCGAAGACACGGAGCAGCAGGCAGTTCCGTGTGGTGAAGTGAGCACGGTGAGCGGCGAGCACTTCCTCGTGACCCGCCTGCGTTTCCTGGGTGACATCGTCCTGTGTACGCCGTTGCTCGAGGCCCTGCGCGAGGCGCGTCCCGACTCCCGGATCGAATTCCTGGGCGCATCTCCGCACGTGGACGTCCTGCGTGATCACCCCGCCGTGGACCGCCTGCACGTCCTGCCCGGAAGGGCGACGACGGCGGACATGCTCCGGATGGCATTACGCCTGAGACAGTGTCGCTTCGATGCCGTGTTCGATCTGTTCGGCAATCCGCGCAGCGCCCTGCTGACCCGGCTCACGGGAGCACCGTTGCGTGTGGGGCCGGACCGTGGAACACGGGCGCGCCTGTACACGCATCGGCGGGGGCGTCCGGCGGGCGACCGGTCGGCGGTCCGGCACCATCTGGACAAACTGGTTCCCCTGCTCGGGGAAGCGCCGCCGCCGCGCCCGACGTCACTCCGTGTGCATCCCGCGGAGCGGGAGCGTGTCCGCGCTGCTCTCGATCTGCCGGAGCGGGTCCGGGTGATCCATCCGGGCAGCACCTGGCCCGACAAGGCCTGGCCCGGGGATCGCTGGCCGATCCTGGTGCAGCGCCTCACCGAGCAGGGGGGCGCCCCGCTGGTCGTGATCGAGCCGCCGACGCAGCGTGGTCTGGCCGCGAGGGTGGCCGGAGACACCGGGGCCCGTCCGCTCGACGTCCTCGACGTTCGCTCGATCCTGGCCCTGCTGACGCATGCCGACTTGTACGTCGGCAACGATGGCGGCATCCTGCACGCGGCCATCGCCCTCGGCGTGCCCAGTGTCGGTCTGCTGGGCCCGACCGAGCCGGACATCTGGTTTCCCTACGAACACCTCGGTCCTTTCCGCGTGATCCACCGTTGCGACGAAGCCGGCACCGATGCCCGTGGACGTCCCCGGAGTCGTCTGACCCGGATCGACGTCGAAGAGGTGCTGGCGCGTGTGGGTGAGGTCACCGCGGCGACCCGGGACGGCGCGACGTGATCGATCCCGAACGCATCCTGTTGATCCGACGCAAAGCGATCGGGGACGTCCTCGTGTCCATGGACGTCGCTCGCGCGCTGCGTGAGCGCTGGCCCGCGGCATCGATCCATCTCGTGGTCGATCGTTTCGCCGCCCCGGTCGTGGACGGGTCGCCGCTGATCGACGACTTGCTCGTGTACGACCGCAAGGCGCAGTCGACCGGATCCTGGACCGCGCGCGTCGACGCACTGTTGCACTGGGTGGAGAGCTTGCGTGGGGTCCGGGCCGACCTGGCCGTCGACCTGATGGGCACCCCGCAGACGGCGTTGTGGACCCGACTGAGTGGGGCCCGCATGCGGGTCGGACCGCGCAAGCGCTTCCGCACGTGGGCGTACCACCGTGCCATCGAAGCCCGGCGTGATCCCGTGTTCGCCGGCGAGCGCTTCCTGGACTGGGTCCGCGCGCTCGACGTCGATCCTGGCGCGTGGCGGCCGCAGCGCGTGCCGGTGAGCCCTCGCGACTCCGAGCGTGTGGTCTCGATCCTGTCGACACGGGGAACGAGCGACGCCGGGTTGATCCTGTTGAACGCGAGCGCGACGTGGCCGGCGAAGGCCTGGCCGCTCGATCACTTCGCCCGTCTGGGACGTCGACTTCGCGAGGACACCGGTGCCGAGGTGGCCCTCGCATGGGGTCCCGGCGAAGAGGAGGGGATCGACACCGTCGTCCGGAACGCCGGAGGAAGTGTCTGGCCCCTGCCGCCGACCACGCTCCCGGAACTGGCTGCGTGGTTGGATCGCGCCGATCTGCTGGTGACCACCGACAGTGGACCGAAGCATCTGGCGGTGGCCCAGGGCACACCCACCGTGACCGTTTTCGGAAGCACCGACCCCCGCGGCTGGCAGCCGCCGGGGCCGAGACACCGCGCCCTGACGAACCTCGTGGATTGTCATCCCTGCAATCTGCTGGAATGTCCCGTGCCCGGGCACCCGTGCCTCGACGCGCTGGACCCGGAGATCGTGGCCACGGCTGCGGTCGAGCTCCTGGCGCAGACGAGGAGCGCGGCATGACCACGGGCATCGGAGCGCTGGTGATCACGCGCGACGAGGAGCACCACCTGGAGGACTGCCTCCGCACCCTCGACTTCTGCGACGAGCGCGTCGTGGTCGACTCCTTCAGCTCGGACCGGACCATCGAGATCGCCTGCGCGCACGCCGACCACGTGTATCGGCGCACCTTCCGCGACTTCGCCGAGCAGAAGGACTGGGGCCTGGCCCGGTTGTCGACACCGTGGGCCCTGATCGTCGATGCCGACGAAAGGGTGGGTGCCGAACTGGCCCGCGAGATCGTGGAGCGCGTGCGTCGCGACGACCACGACGGGTTCTGGCTCTTCCGTCGCAACCGCTTCTTCGGGCACGTCGTGACGGGGGCCGGATGGCAGCACGACAGGGTGCTCCGGCTCTTTCGCCGAGAGGGCGCACACCACCCTTCGCGTCTGGTCCACGAGGAGGCCCACCTGCCCGAAGGAGCGAGGATCGGGACCTGCCGGGCGCGGCTCGAACACCACAGCTACTCCGACTGGCCCTCGACATTCGGAAGGCTGCTGTCGTACACCACCCGGGGTGCGGCGGAGCGTGCGCAGCGCGGGCGGAGCGGATCCGCCTGGCGCGTGGGCACGAAGCCGCTGGGGCGATTCCTGAAGCAGTACCTGCTGCAGGGTGGTTGGCGCGACGGTGTGCACGGCTACGTTCTGTGCACCTGGAGTGCGATCGGTGTGTTCGTGCGCGAGGCGAAACTGCGCGCGGGGGAGATCGAACGACCAGTGGCACCTTCCGCCGAGGTCCGCGTAGAAGTGATCCGGGGCCGTCCGGTGGACGACGGCTCCGTCCCACCAGGGGGAGGCCGGCAACGATGACGCTCGGGGCACGATCGACGCGAACCGGAAACGGTTGGATCGGCGCCTGCCTGCTGGTCGCGATCGTCTGGGGTCCGGCCATGGCCAGCGCTTCCGGAGACGCCCCCGCGGATTCGTTGCCTCCGGCGCCGAGCGACGACCTTCCGGTCTCCCTGGACGAACTTCCCTACGATCTCGGCGAGGTGTCGACCTTCGAGATCGGGTACGGACCGATCAAGGCAGGGCGTGCGACGATCACGGTCGAGGACACCCTGACCTACTTCGGCCAGAAGGTCGTGCACGTCCGCACCCGTGCTCGGAGCAATCGGTTCTTCGACGCCTTCTTCAAGGTCCGCGACCAGGCCAACAGTTACATCGACGCCGACTCCCTCTTCGCGCGCTACTACAGCAAGACGCTGCGTGAGGGTGGATACGAGCGCGACGTGGAGATCCACTTCGACCAGATCGACGGCATCGCCTACTACCCGAGTGGAAAGGAATCGAAGTTCCCGGCACCGATCCACGACGTCCTCTCGGCCTTCTTCCGCGTGCGCACGCTTCCGCTGCCCCCCGGTGCGAGCTTCCGACTGCCGACCCACGGGGACGACGAGATCTACGATCTTCGGATCGACGTGGTCCGGCGCGAGGTGCGTGACACCCCGCTCGGTCGTGTGCGGTGCGTGGTGGTCCGACCCACGCTCGGCGACGAGGGCCTGTTCCGGCACGAAGGAGATCTCCTGGTCTGGTTCACGGACGACGAGCGGAGGGTTCCGGTCCTGATGCGTGCGACCGTTCCGGTGGGGGCGATCGAGGCCCGGCTGACCGACTACGATCCGGGGGGACGTCGGTGAGCGAAGCCGCATCGTTGCGGCCCCGGGTCGACGTCCTGGTCTTCGGCGGCGGCATCGCGGGGTTGTGGACCCTGCACGAGCTGCTCGCACGGGGATACGATGCCCATCTCTGTGAGACGTCGGCGCTGGGCGCGGGGCAGACGATCCAGTCGCAGGGGATCGTGCACGGTGGAGGCAAGTACGCGCTGCGCTCGGTCGGCGATCTGGACGCGGTGCGTGCGATCCGCGACATGCCGGAACGATGGCGTGCGCATCGCAGTGGACTGCGACGCGATCCCGATCTCCGGGCAGCCCGGTTGAACAGTGAGGGTTGTTGGTTGTGGTTGCCACGCGGCTCGTGGTGGTCGCGCCTCCAGTCGTGGGGGATCGTGCCGCTGCTGCGCCACGGTGGACTGCTGGCCTGTCCTCCTGAGTCGCGCCCGCGCTCCGAGTGGCCGCCGGTGCTGCAGCGCCACGCGCACCTGGCGCTGCGCATGGAGGAGCCCGTCTTCGACACCCAGAGCGTGATGGCAGCGCTGCGCGAGCCCGTCGTCGATCGTCTGCTGCACATTGCACCGATCGATCCGGCCGACGGCTTCGGACCCTTCGAGGACGACCGGGGAACTCGTCGCGTGCGCCTCCGCGCGCCCCACGGTCCGGAGCTCGAGGTGGACACCCGAGCGGTGGTCTTCTCGGCGGGCGACGGCAACGCCGCGCTCCTGCGCTCGATCGGGAGCGAACCGGAGTTGATGCAACGACGTCCCCTGCTGATGACCGTCCTGCGCGGCTCGCTGCCGCCCCTGCATGCGCACTGTGTCAGCGGAGGGCGGACGCGGATCACGGTCACCAGTGTCGGTGCCGGCGACGAGACGGTGTGGCAGGTCGGGGGTGAGGTCTCCGAACGGCACGCGGCCGACGAGGCCGGCCCCGGGGTGCGAGCGGCGGCCCTCGACGAGATCCGGGCCTGCCTGCCGGGTCTGGATCTTTCCGGTGTGCAGATCGCGAACTATCGTGCCGTGAGGGCCGAAGCCCGGGACGGTGGATCGCGACGACCGAGTGGAGCGCACGTGCGGGCGGTCAGCTCCCGGGCGGTCGTGGCATGGCCCACGAAGTGGGCCCTGGCGCCCCTGTTGGCCGAGGACGTGCTCCGAGAACTCCGGGACGCCGGTGTGGAGCCGTCGGGTCCGAACCCCCTGCACGGCGCGGGCCGCTGGCCGCGTCCCGACGTCGCCCCCTACCCCTGGGAGGATGCCGCGTGGACCGACGTGAACTCGGTCGAACCGGCCTGACCGTTCCCGCTCTCGGGCTCGGAACGGTGAAGATCGGACGCAACCGCGACGTCAAGTATCCGCAGGGGTTCGACCTGCCCGACGACGCGGCCGTCGAGCGGCTGCTCGAGACCGCCGTCGAGGAGGGCGTGGTGCTCTGGGACACCGCGCCGGCCTACGGTGCGGCCGAGGAGCGCCTGGGTCCGTTCGTGGCCCGGCACCGGGAACGGCTGGTCCTGTGCACCAAGGCGGGCGAGGAATACGACGGCGAGGGTTCGCGGCACGCTTTCGACCGGGCATCGCTGACCGCATCGGTGCACCGCAGCCTGCGTCGCCTGCGGACGGATGCCATCGACGTCCTGCTGCTGCACTCCGACGGACGGGATCTCGAGATCCTGGATGACAGTGACGCACTGGACACGATCGCCCGGCTGCGCGACGCCGGTGACGTGCGGTTCGCCGGGATCTCGGCGAAGACGGCCCTGGGGATCGAGCGAGGCGGAGCGTGTCTGGACGTCGTCATGGCGCCGTTCGGACCCGACCATCCCGAACTCGGGGACATGCTCCGGAAGGTCCACGGCGGAGGAACTGGAGTGCTGGCGATCAAGACGCTGGGGCAGGGACATGCCGTCGATCGCGGCACCGGCGACACGGCGGATCCGGTCGAGGCTGCGCTGGAGTCCGTCCTGAGACCCGGTTTCGTGGACTGTGCGGTCGTCGGAACCCGGAGCGCTGCACACCTGCGACACGCCGCGGCCGCGGTGCGCCGGATCGTCGGGCGAGCGAGCGGGAGCGCGTCATGACCGTGCACGAAGAGACGTACGACGCACAGGGCCGACCCCGGTCCAAGCTCCTGCCAGACGACAACGTCACGCTGGCGCTGGCCCTGACCACGCTGCTGGCGCTGCTGTTGCGACTGTTCCGGCTGGGCCACCAGAGCCTGTGGGTCGACGAACTGATGACCATCCGCCAGGGCGCCGTGCCCGGAACGACGCTCTGGCAGCAGTTCCTGCACGACACCCAGAATCCTCTGCCGATGGTGATCGTGACCCTGCTGGGTTCGGTGTCGGAGCACGAGGCGTGGTTGCGGATGCCGGGGGCGCTCCTGGGGGCGTTGAGCATCCCGATCTTCTTCGAGGTGGTGCGTCGGATCGCGGACGCGCGGACGGCGCTGCTGGCGGCGATGCTCCTGGCGATCCATCCCATGCACATAGACCACTCGCAGGAAGTACGTGGCTACGCCTTCCTCGTGTTCTTCGGTCTGGCCGCCACGTGGATCGTGCTCGACGCGGGGACGCGCCTGTCGTGGGCCCGCATGCCGTGGCTCGTGCTGACGGGGGTGGCTGCCGGTCTCAGCAATCTGCAGGGTCTCTTCTGGATGGCCGGGCTGGCGCTGGGAATCGTGGTCAGCGGCCGGTATCCGGTACGCACGTGGGGACGCTGGGCGATTCCCTTCGTCCTGATCCTCGTGGTGCTCACTCCGTGGTGGAGCCTGAGCCTGGGAGTGCACGAGACGGGTCGACTGCTGCCCGAGGCCGAGACCGGCGAGCCGCTGCGCGGCGAGAGCACCTTCACGCCGTGGGCCTTTCCGTACGCGGGGCTCGTTCTGTCGATGGGAAGCAGTCTGGGGCCGAGTGACGACGAACTGCACGAGGAGGTGACGACGGGAGGCGGTCTTTCGTTGGACGCCGACGACCTCGCGATCGTCGGGATCGCGGCGCTGCTGGTGGTGGCGCTCGCGTGCCTGGGCCTGCGGGCGTTGGGGCGGCGTTCGTGGGAGCTGTTGGCCTGGGCGTCGGTGGCGATCGTAATGGCAGGGTTGTTGGCGGCCCGCAACGTGAAACCATTCAACCCGCGCTACGTGATCACCGCCCTGCCGGTGTTGCTGGTCTTCGTCGCCGCCGGATTGAATCGCCTGCCCGTTCGTTGGGGTCTCGTGCTCCTCCTGGTGTGGATCGGACTCACCGGGGTTTCCCTGCAGCGGATGTGGTTCGATCCCGAGCACGTGCACGAGGACGTGCGCGGCGCCGCGCGGCTCATCGCGAACCGCGAGGGTCCGGACGACGCGATCCTGGTCCCCACCGTGCGTCACGTCTTCGATTTCTACTATCGCGGCGAGAGCCCGCGTTCGGGCATGCAGTTCCGGCGCGCGATGCCGCCGGACGAGGTCGACGAAGCTCTCGAGCGGGTGGGCGAGGGGCGCCGGTTCCTGTGGTACGTGAAGTCACGTCCCTGGTTCGGCGATCCCGAACGGCGCATCGACGAGAGCCTCCGGCGGCGCCACGAGCAGATTTCCCGGTTCGAGATGCCCGGAGTCGAGGTGTACCTCTTCGACCGGTCGGCGGAGCCGACGGCGCCGGAGGAGAGTTCCGCGGAGGGTGAGAGCGGGAACGCGGTCCCGGATTCGGTGCGGGTCGATTGACCGACCCGGAACGGTGCGCTAGCCTTGATGCGTACACCACGGGCGTCGGCCTCGAGCGCCGTGTCGCCGCCCTCGCCGGCCCGCACACCCTGGCACCGTCATCCATGACCGCCGCGCCCGAGACCTCCAGATCGTCTCCCGTGCCCCGCGAATCCGCGTTGCGGGAGTGCTCCGTGCCCATTCCGTCGCGCTTCGACACGCTGCGCAGGGAGCTCCGGGGCCAGTGGGCCACCGAACTCTGCAAACGGGTCGTCGACGTCGTCGCCGCGATCGCCGGGCTACTGCTGTTCCTGCCCCTCCTGCCCTTTCTGGCCGTCGTGATCAAGCTGGAGTCGAGGGGGCCGCTGCTCTTCCGTCAGACCCGCATCGGTCGCGATGGGCACCCCTTCACCTGCTACAAGATCCGATCCATGGTGCAGGACGCGGAGGGGCTGAAGGACAAGTACGCGCATCTGAACGAGGCCGACGGGGCGGCCTTCAAGATCCGCCAGGATCCCCGGATCACCCGCGTCGGGCGCTTCGTGCGGCGGAGCTCGCTCGACGAATTCCCGCAGTTGCTCAACGTGCTGCGCGGTGACATGTCGATCGTCGGGCCCCGGCCACAGATCCCGGCCGAGGTGGCCGCGTACGAGGAGCGCCACAAGGCCCGGCTGCTGGTGAAACCGGGCATCACGTGCCTGTGGCAGGTCAGCGGGCGCAACGACGTGGACTTCGAGGAGTGGATGCGGCTGGACCGTGAATACGTGGAACGGCGCAGTCTGGCCCTGGACTTCTCGATCCTCCTTCGTACCCTTCCCGCGGTCATCCATCGCCGCGGCGCGTACTGAGCCCGGCGCCTCCCTGCACCGACGAGGTCCGGGTCCGATGAGCAGCTCCACCGGCAACCCGACGCGGCCGTCGCGCTGGCGTGTCTACGTCGACTTCACACGGCCGTTCACGCTGTGGCCTCCGGCGCTCGGAATGGTCAGCGGCGGGGTCACGGCGTGGGGCGCGGCCGGTACCAAGGTCAGTGACGACCCGGTGATCCTCGTGGTGAACGTCTTCGTCGGCGCGCTGATGGCTGCCGTGCTGAACGCCGCGAGCAACGGGATCAACCAGATCTACGACCTGCCCCTCGACGCCATCAACAAGCCGAAGCGTCCACTGCCCAGTGGGACCATGGAGGTCCGGGAGGCGAAGCAGCTCACGGCGATCCTGTACGTCGTCGCCCTTGCGCTGGCTGCCTTCGTCAACTGGATGTGCTTCGTCCTGGCCGCCGCGGCCGCAGCACTCACCTGGGCCTACTCGGCGCCACCGTTCCGCACCAAGCGCGACGCGATCGGAGCCAATCTCACGATCGCGATCCCGCGCGGCCTCATGTTGAAGGTCGCCGGCTGGACCACGGTCAAGGCCTTCGACGCCGTCGAGCCTTGGTACATCGGATCCATCTTCTTCCTGTTCCTGCTCGGGGCCGCCACGACGAAGGACTTCGCCGACATGAAGGGCGACGAGGCCCATGGGTGCATGACCCTTCCCGTGAAGTACGGCGTGAAGAAGGCAGCGTGGATGATCGCACCCTTCTTCGTGCTGCCCTTCGCCATGATCCCGATCGGCGTCGCCACCGGCATCCTGACGGGCAATGCGCTCTTCCTCGATCTCATGGGGCTGGCTCTGGCGGTATGGGGCGTGTACACGGTGTGGTTGCTGGTCCGACGGCCCGAGGAACTCGCCACGACCGAGAACCATCCTTCGTGGACGCACATGTACCTCATGATGATGGCCCTGCAGATCGGGTTCGCCCTGGCCTACGTGGTGTGAGGAGCACGGAAATGATCGTGGGCATCGGAGTGGACGTGTGTGACACCGCACGGGTGCGGGACCTGATCGAGCGTTACGGCGATCGGGTGATCCGTCGCCTGTTCACCGAGGCGGAGGCCGCACGGTGCCGGAATCCGCGGCGCATGCACGAATGCTTCGGGGGCCGATTCGCGGCGAAGGAGGCCACGCTGAAGGCGCTCGGCACCGGCCTCTCGAACGGCATCGGGTGGCGCGACGTCGAGCTGGTGTCCGGGGAAGCGCAACCTCCACGGATCACACTGCACCGGCGTGCCCGCGAGATCGCCGACCTTCGCGGAGTGACGGGCTCGCACGTGACGATCAGTCACGACGCCGGCATCGCGGTGGCCGTGGTCATCCTCATGGGCGAGCCCCGATGAGCGCCTTCCTCGACGATCTGGACGCGATGGCGATCTCGACGGTCTACGTGCTGTCGGTGCTCGGCCTCGCCGAGTTCGCGCGACGGCGTGGAATGCCGCGGACGAACACGCGAAAGATCGTGCACGTGGGGATCGGGACGTGGGTGATCCCGACCTTCCTGCTGTTCGACCACCGTCTGTGGGCGGTGATTCCGCCCGCATGCTTCGTGGTGGTCAACGCGCTGAGTTTCCGCTTCCACCTGATCCGCAGCGTCGAGGGCGAGACCGCGAATGTGGGCACGATCCTGTATCCGATCAGCGTGGCGGCGGCCCTGGGGCTCTTCTGGACTCATCCATGGCCCGCGGTGGGGGCGGCGGCGATCCTCGTCATGGCCTGGGGGGACGCGGCCGCTTCGCTGATCGGGCGGCGCCACGGCCGTCATGTCTACCGGGCCTGGGGCCACCCGCGGACCCTGGAGGGAAGCGCGGCCATGTTGGTGGTGGGAGTGGCCGGCATTCTGGTGGGTTTCGTGTCGTTGGGGCGGCCGATCGACGGTGGCGTGGTCGCGGCTGCCGCGCTGGCCGCGGCCGTGGGAACCGCACTGGAGTCGATCTCGTTGTGGGGCTTCGACAACCTCCTGGTGCCGGCGGGGGTGGCCGCCACGCTCGTGCTGACCTTCGGGAGCGTGTGGGGGTGACCGACGTCGCAACGACCTGGGCGACGGCCGTGGCCGTGAACCTCGTGCTCGGGGGACTGGCCTGGTGGCGAGGTGCCGTCAGCCGGAGCGGGTTCGTCGGCGGTGCCCTGATCGGGACGCTGATCCTCGCACTGGGAGGGGGCGGCGCCTATCTCACCCTGTGCGCCTTCTTCGTCGTGGGAACGGCAGCCACGCGCCTGGGCTACTCGAGGAAGGCCCGTGCGGGGCTGGCCCAGGAGGAGAGGGGACGACGGGGAAGTCGGCACGCCCTGGCGAACTGCGCGACGGGGACCGTCCTCGCGGTGTCCATGGCGTTCTGGCCCGCGATCGCTCCGGCGGTGGGCCTCGTGGCGGCCTTCGCGACCGCCGCGAGCGACACCCTGGGCAGTGAGATCGGTCAGTTGTACGGCCGGCGCCCCTACCTTCCGACCACGTTCCGGCCCGTGCCTCCCGGGACCGAGGGCGCCGTGTCCCTCGAGGGCACACTGGCGGGCGTCCTGGGGTCGACGGCCCTCGGAGCACTCGGTTGGGCGAGTGGGATGTTCCCACCCCTCGGAATCGGTGTGGTCGTGATCGCCGCGTTCGTGGGGACCACCGTCGAGAGCTACGTCGGGGCGATCTGGGGCCGCGAGGCCCGGATCGGGAACGAGGCGATGAATTTCCTGAACACGCTGGTGGGTGCAGCGGTCGCGGTGCTCATCGTGTGGCCGCTGGGCTGGGGGCGTCCGTGAGGACGGAACCGGATCGGCAGGGCTCCGGACGCGGCCGGGGGACGGTTCCCGACGGCGACCGCGCCCGGACCGGCGCGCGGCGCGACGTCCCCGGGCCAGGACGACACATCGGGGGGCACATCGGGTGACGACCCTCCGCAATCGGCCACGGACGACCGCAACTGTCCCAGTGCGAACGGCTTTCGCGAACACACGGGCGCGTTTCCGGGGCTTGTTCGCCTCGGTACGGGTCTGCTAGACTCAGAACTCCACGGGAGAACGACGAAGCCGACGGGGGGACGCGGCGTCGTTCGAGCTACCCACCCGATCCACGCGGTCGCGCGGCACAGAGCCCGCGATCCGTGAGCACGCCAACCCCAACCGGAGGGTCGGCCAGGCACGAGGCGATCGAAATCGACCGGAGCCGCGCGAAGCGCGGTGATGGCGACCGAGAGGACGAGCAGGACCGGGAACCCACGGGTGCCCCCGCTCGTTCACTCGTGCCGAGTGGACGCGAAGTTGCTGGTGACGGCACCGGGCAACCGACGAGGGGATCGCCGGCGTGGATCGGTCGACGACCGGTCGCGGCGGCGCAGGGTAGAAGGTCTTCACGATCATGATCCGGATTCCGCGTCGCGGTCCCCGCGGGGTCTGAACCGGCGGTCGTCGAATCCGATGCAACGGTTCGGTTCCGGCGAGTGCCGGGGCGCGCGAGCCGGATGGCGTCGAGGATCGTGCCAGAGGTCGGCTGATGTACGAACAACACTTCGGATTCCACACCATGCCTTTCCGGGTCGTTCCGAGCCCGTCGTTCCTGTTCCCGTCGGACACGCACGAGGAGAGCCGGGCGCGGATCCTGTACGGAATCCGGGAGAACCGCGGATTCGTGGTCGTGACCGGTGCCGTCGGGCTGGGCAAGACCACGGTCTTGCTGTCGGTGCTGGAGGAACTCGAGGACTCGCTCGAGATCGCGCTCGTGGTTCATCCGGTGCAGTCGTTCCGCGAGCTCCTGCGGCTCGTCTGCCTCGAGTTCGGAGTGCAGTTCGCCTCCGACGACGAGGTGACGATGCTCTGGGAGCTGAATCTCTTCCTGGTCGAACGGTTGTCCGAGGGCAAGAACTGCGTGCTGATGATCGACGAGGCGCAGAATCTGCCGGTCGAGGTCCTCGAGCGGGTCCGGACCCTGAGCAACCTGCAGACCGAGAGTTCGTCGTTGCTGCAGATCGTGCTCGTGGGCCAGCCCGAGCTGAGGACGAATCTCGACGACCCGCGTTTGCCGCAGCTCCGTCAGCGGGTCGGCGTGTGGCACGAGATCGGCCCATTGGACCGCGAGGACACCCGGAGCTACATCCGGCATCGCCTGAGGCTGGCCGGGGCGAGCGCACCCGAGGAACTGGCCCCGGAGTCCGTCTGCGATCGAGTCTTCTCGGCCACCCGCGGAATTCCCCGGCTGGTGAACCAGGTCTGCGACACCGCACTGGTGATCGCCTACGGACGCGACAGGAAGGTCCTCGGGACCGACCACGTCGACGAGGCCCGGCGCGAGTTGCGGCTGGACGTTGCGCCCGCTCCGAAGGCGCCGAACGCGAAGGCGGCGGCGGTCGAGGCACCCGATCCGGCCCCGTCCCCGCCCGAAACGGTCCCGGCCGACTCCCCGACGGCGACACGTCGGCACCAGTGGCTGCCGCCGGTCGCCGCGGTCGTGATCCTGGCACTGTTGGTGCTCGCTGCCTTCCGATTCGGGTTCGTGCCGGACTGGCCGCTGTCGTGGGCCACCGCGTCCGACGAGTCGGGGTCCGAGGTCGAGGTGGTGGCCCCCGATCCGACTCCGGCCGCCGCGCAGAGCGCCGCGACGCGATCCGTGCCGGAGTCCTGGCTCGCGTCGGTGTCCGACGTCCGGTCCTGGCGCGAACAGGGGCGTCCCGTCTACACCGCCTACGTGGCGAGTTTCCGCGACCCCGATGCGGTCGCCCGGTTCGCGGACGACCTCGTCGTCGAGAACGAGGACTGGACCGTCCCCCTCTTCGTCGAGACCACCGGAGACGACCCACCCTGGCACCGCGTCTACGGTGGCGCCTACGCCGACCGCTCGGACGCCCAGCGTTTCGCCAGGAAGATCAAACAGGACGGAAGTGTGGACTTCGCACACGTGAAGAGACTGGCGCCCACGGCCGAGGACATCCTACCTTCGGTGTTCACGGCTCCCGCCGAATCCAACCCGGGAGAGTCGGGATGAGCAGTATCCGTGAGGCCCTCAAGCGCGCCGAGCGAGAGCGCCGCGCGCGCCTGGTGGGCGACGATTCCCCGCCATCGCACGCCACTGCCGTACCCGAGGCCGATCCGGTCTCGGCGGTGCCCGAGGCAGCGCCTGCCCGTCGATCCGATCCCACGCCCGCGGATCTGCGGGTCGTCCATCCGAACCCGGTTCCGCTCGTCGAGGTCCCGATCGAGCTGACCGAGGAGCTCGGACGGTTCCGGCACGCCGTCGAGAGCGCACTGCCGCAGCCGCACCGCACCGTGGCCATGACGAGTGCCAACGGAGGTGAGGGGACGACCACGCTCACGGTGCTCCTGGGAACCAGCCTGGCCGTCCGTGACGGGCGGAAGACCTGCATCGTCGATGCGAACTTCAAGTCGCCGCGTGCGAGCAATGTCTTCGGCCTGCTCGGTCAGCCCGGCTACTCGGACTACTGCACCGGGAAGGCGGAGCTGAGTCGCGTGTTGCGACGTACCGAGTCTCCCGATCTGTTCGTCATGGGAATCGGCACCGACGTCCTCAATCCTTCCCTGGTGCTCAGTCACGAGCGGGCCCGAGGGCTCGCGTCCGAACTCGGACAGCGTTTCGACTACGTCCTGTTCGATTGCGGTCCGGCGCTGACGACCGCCGAGACCACGCAGGTGGCGGCCACGGTCGACGGCACGGTGCTCGTCGTCCGCGCCCATCGGACCAAGCGTGAAGTGCTGGCCAAGGCGGAGAAGATGGTTCGCCTCGGCGGAGGAAGCGTGATCGGCGCCGTGCTGAACCGCCGGCACTTCCCGATCCCGGAACAGATCTACCGGCGCCTCTGATTCCGGAGGCGGCGCTCGCGGCTGCGCTCCGGCTGCTCTTCGTCACCGGGGCCGGGACGACACGTCCGGGCCGCTGACGGCACCCTCGAACGACATCGCGGCGTTCGCCGACGACGCCGCCCCGGGCCGCATCCGGGCCGAGCGGATCCTCCGAGGAGCGCGACGATGAAGCAGCGACGACTTGGCGTGTTCGTGATGATCGATGCGCTGGGCTTCCGATTCCTGCGCGAACACGAGTTCTTGCCGGAGTTGGACTTCCGGGTGGGATTGCGCACCGTCCTCGGCGATTCCGGCGCCTGCCAGCCGACACTGCTCACCGGCCGCCTTCCCCACGCGCACGGCCATGCTGCGATGTTCCAGCGGGCGAACGGCACCACTCCGCTCGCCGTTGCCAGGCGCTACGCCTGGTTGCCGCCGATCGTCCGCGACGACCCCCGCATCCGCCGTCGTATCCACGCGAGGGTCGCCGACCGGATCGACGCCGACTTCTCGCTCTACGAGTGTCCGACGCGCCTGCTGCCCGAGTTCGATCTGGCCGCGCACGGCCGCATGTTCGAGCCCGGCAGCGTGCGCCGAGGGACGAACATCTTCGATCGATTCCGCGAACTGGGAATCCGGTACCGGCACTACGACTCGAGGACCCCGGAGGAGCAGAACATCCTCCGGTCCGAGGACGACCTGCGGTCCGGCGACGTCGAGATGCTCTTCCTGTACCTCCCGGCGCTCGACGGTCTCCTGCACGAGCACGGGACGGCCGGCGACCCGGTGTTCACACACCTCGCATGGTACGAGGACCGGATCCGGCGACTGCGGGAGATCGCCGAGGAAACGGCCGAAGAGGTCGAGCTGTTCGTCTTCAGTGACCACGGCATGAGCGACGTGCACGGCGCGATCGCCCTGGTCCCCGAGATCGAGCGGGTCTTCGGGCGCAACGGCGGTCGCTACCTCGCCTTCTACGACTGGACCATGGCTCGGTTCTGGAGCGACGACCCCGGTCTGCTCGAAGACCTGCGGGCCGCACTGGGCGATCGGCACGATGGGCGCTGCATCCACGAGGACGAGAAGGCGGAACTGGGGATCGCCTTCGAGGACCGCAGCCAGGGCGACCTCCACTTCGTGGTCGACGAAGGCCTTCTGATCGTTCCCAGCTACATGGGGCGTACCATGTTGGCCGGCATGCACGGTTACCACCCCGACGCGGTCGACGCCGATGCGTGTCTACTCGGGAACTTCTCGCCGTCGCTCGATCCGACCCACATCCGCCATGTCTACGACCTGATGGACGCCACGGCGGGCCGGCTGGTCGGGGAACGCGTGTGACGGGCGTCCTGCGCCCCGTCGATTCCCGGAGTCCGATCGCGCGTGGCGTCGAGGTGCGGGCCCGTGCGTCAGAGCAACACGGTCTCGATGTAGTCCCGAAGGGCGTCGCGCCAGTGCGGTTGGGGGCGGAGTCCGATCAGGCGGGCGTGGAGGCCGTCCATGGCCTCCATCCGTGGCCGGGGCGCGGGCAGCGGGAACTCGGCGGAGCTGCAAGGATCGACGCGGCAATCGCGGACGCCGGCGAACTCGACGATCGCGCGGGCCATCTCGTAGCGTGAACACATGCCGTCGTTCGCCGCGTGGAAGGTTCCGTAGTGCCCGGTCTGCAGGAGTTCGAGGCAGCGACGGCTGATGTCACGGGTGTAGCAGGGGCTGCCGAACTTGTCGTCGACCGCCCTGAGGACATCCCGGCCGCGCGCGAGTTCGATCATCTTCGCCACGAACTTCTTGTCCTCCGCGCCTCCGCCGAACATCCATCCGGCCCGGACCACGTAGTGGTGGGGGACCAGCTCGCGGACGGCGACTTCGCCAGCCCACTTGCTGCGAGCGTAGACACTGGCCGGGGCCGGGTCGTCGAACTCGTGGTAGGGCGTCGGTTTGGATCCGGCAAAGATGCTTCCGGTACTGATATAGACCAGGTCGAGTTCGTGGCGACGACACAACAGAGCGACGTTGCGTGTACCCACCGCGTTGATCGCGTAGGCCTCCTCGGGCCGCTTCTCGCAGTCGTCGACCTGCGTCATGGCGGCGAGGTGGAACACGGCATCGGGGCGAAAATTCGCGACAGCCCGGTCGAGACCAGCGGCGTCGGTGACGTCGATCCGATCCTGCGGATCGTGGGCGAGACGCTCGATGTCCGTCGGCCAGACCTCGTGCCCCTGCTCCTCGGCCTGGGCGGACAGGGCGCGGCCCATCATGCCGCGGGCGCCGGTGATGAGAAATCGCATGTCTTCGATGGCCTCGTCGTCGGGGGTCACGCGTGCAATTGGAACGTCGCGGATCAAGATTGCGCGAAGCGCCGATGGTGATCGCGTGGATCGTCGTCGGGGCGGAGCGTTCCGCGGGCGTCCGACGCTGCAACCATCATAGTCACTGGAACTTGCCGTGAACACCGGAAAGGCGACACGAGCGTCGGACATGCTCCGATCCGGTGATTCTGTGGGTTGGGTCGTGTGAATTCCCTGTGCTATACTCCGTCCCATGAGTACCGAAACCCGGACAGTGCGTTTCCTGGACCTCGAGGCCCAGAACGCCCCCATCCGAGACGAGGTTCTGGCCCGGTGGGGCGAGATCCTCGACAGCAACGCCTTCATCCTCGGACCCGCGGTCCGCTCGTTCGAGCAGGCCTTCGCCGCGTACTGCGAGGCGGAGCACTGCATCGGAACGAGCTCGGGCACCACGGCCATCCAGCTCATGCTGATGGGCGCTGGGGTCGGTCCGGGCGACGAGGTGATCACGGCCCCGAACACCTTCATCGCCACGGTCGAGGCCATCGCGGCGGTCGGCGCCACTCCGGTCTTCGCCGACGCCGACCCGACGACCTGGCTGCTGGACCCGGAGGCGACCGAGGCGGCGATCACCGAGCGCACGAAGGCGATCATGCCCGTCCATCTCTACGGAATTCCGGTCGATCTCGACCGGTTTCGTGTATTGGCGGACCGGCACGGCCTGCTGTTGATGGAGGACGCGGCGCAGGCCCACGGTGCGCGCTGGAAGGGTCGGCGGATCGGTCACGGCAGCTACGGCGCCGGCTTCAGCTTCTACCCTGGCAAGAACCTGGGAGCCTTCGGCGACGGTGGTGCCGTCGTGACCAACGATCCGGAACTCGCTGATCAGGTGGAAGCCCTTCGACACCATGGTCAAGCCGAGAAGAACGTGCATGCCGTCCCCGGCGTGACGGGTCGACTCGATTCGCTCCAGGCTGCCGTCCTGGAGATCAAGCTGGGTCGTCTCGACGCGTGGAACGCACGGCGGCGTGCCCATGCAGCTCTCTACCGTGAACTCCTGGCCGGCTCACGGTACTCGACGCCGCAGGCCCCCGAGGGCTGCGAGCCGGTGTATCACCTCTTTGCCATCAATCATCCGGAGACCGACAGAGTACGGACCGCGCTGACGGAGAACGGCATCCAGTGGGGGATGCACTACCCTCGGGCGGTGCACCGCCAACCCGCGTTCGCCCATCTCGGAGCCGAGGGGGCGTTTCCGATCGCCGAGTCGATCTGCGACAACATCGTGTCCCTGCCGATGTATGCGGAGCTCGCGGATTCGGACGTCAGGCGGGTGTGCGAGGTCCTCCTCTCGGTCGATCACGAATGATGTGACGGTGGTGATGCGACGACGCCGAAGTATTCCGGACCAGCGATGAGAGACTCTCGGTTCCTCGACCCGTCAACCTCGTGCTCGAACATCCTTGGACGGCTCCCCAGATGAAGAAAGACGCGACTGCCCTCGATCTCGCCACGATCAACGAGGTCGTCGAAGCACACGAACCGCTCCGCCTGCGCATCGGCTCGCCCCGGTACGCATGGTGGGAGCGTGCCATCAAACGGGCGTTCGACATCGTGTTCGCCCTCACGGTGCTCGCCCTGGGCGCCCCTGCCTTCTTCCTGATCGGTCTGCTCGTCAAACTGAGCAGTCCCGGCCCGGTCCTGTTCTGCCAGACGCGTCTCGGTCGAGACGGTCGACCGTTCGTGTTCTACAAATTCCGCTCGATGCGCCACAACAACGACGACCAGGTGCACCGGGAGTTCTGCGCGGACTTCATCAGCGGCAACGGGCAGGACGAACCGCAGGTCTTCAAGATGGTGGAGGACCCCCGCGTCACGCGGATCGGTGGATTCCTCCGCCGGACGAGCCTCGACGAGCTCCCCCAGTTCTGGAACGTCCTCAAGGGCGAGATGAGCGTGGTCGGACCGCGACCGCCGATCGCCTACGAGTACGAGCACTACCAGGAATGGCACAAGGATCGCTTGAAGGTGAAACCCGGCTTGACCGGGCTCTGGCAGGTGAGCGGTCGCAGCCAGGTCGGCTTCGACGAGATGGTCATGCTCGACCTGCACTACATCAGCCGCTGGAGCCTGCTGCTGGACCTCCGGATCGTGGCCCGGACCCTTCCGGTCATGGTACGGGGAGAGGGTGCCTACTAGAATCCGGAGACCGAGCGAATCCACCCGGGCCGCGACACCGCATCGCCAGCCCGCGAGCATGGGTCCGCAGACGAGGAGCGAAACGCCGTGACGTCACCCGTCCGCGTGGGGGTGATCGGGGTCGGCTACTGGGGCCCCAACCTGCTGCGCAACTTCAACAGCATCAAGGGCGCCGAGGCCACCTGGTGCGCCGATCCGAACGAGGCCCGCCTGCGGCACATGGCCAATCTCTATCCGGGGGTCCGGACCACCACGGACTACGGAGAGATCCTGGCCGATCCGGACGTCGACGCCGTGGTCGTGGCCACTCCCGCCAACACGCATTGCGAGATCACCTGCGAGGCCTTCGCGGCCGGTAAGCACGTGTTCGTGGAGAAGCCCATGGCCGTCTCCACGGTCGAATGCCATCGCATGGTCGAGGCCGGACAGAAGGCGGGCCGGAAGCTCATGGTGGGCCACACCTTCCTGTTCAACAACGCGGTGCACCGGATCAAGGAACTCATCGTTTCCGGTGAACTGGGCGACATCTTCTACGTCTACGTGAATCGGGTGAACCTGGGCCTGTTCCGTGAGGACTGCAACGTGGTGTGGGATCTTGCCCCGCACGACATCGCGATCCTCAACTGGTTGCTCGATTCCACGCCCGAGCGGCTGACGGGCAAGGGGCACGCCTACGTGCAGCCGAAGATCGAGGACGTGGCCTTCATCAACCTGCATTACCCGAACGACGTCATGGCGCACCTGCACGTCAGCTGGCTCGATCCCAACAAGGTGCGCACGATCACCGTCGTCGGGAGCAAGAAGATGCTCGTGTACGACGACGTGTCGAACACCGAGAAGCTGCGGGTGTACGACAAGGGCGTGACCGTGCTTCCCCACTACGACACCTTCGGCGAGTTCCAGCTGAGCTATCGCTACGGGGACATCGTCATCCCGAAGATCGACGGAGCCGAACCGCTGAAGAACGAGGCCGAGCACTTCGTGCAGGCCATCGTCGAGGACGTTCCGCTGCGCAGTGACGGGCAGAGCGGACTGGACGTCGTGCACGCACTCGAACTGGCCTGCGCGTCGATCTGCGACGACGGGCGGAGCCTGGAGTTCGATCCGGCCCGCACCGTGGGCTGATCGTCGTGAGCGACGGAGCGGACCGCCTGCGGGTGGCCTTCGTCGTGGACTCCCTGGTCGTGGGGGGCGCCGAACGCGTCGTCGAGGCACTGGTCACCGGCCTGCAACACGAGGGCTTCGAGGTGGTCGTCGGATGCCTCCGCGGTCCCGGACCGATCGGTGAAGCGCTCCGTGCGCGCGGCGTCCGCGTGGACGAAGGACTCGCGACGCGTCGCGCGGACCCTCTCCAGATTCCCGCGGTGATCCGGTGGCTGCGCGGTGTGGGTGCCGAGGTGGCCTTCGTCCTCGATCACTCGAATGCGCTGTTCTTCGGTAGAGTGGCAGCCCGCTTCGCCGGGATTCCGGCGGTGGTGGGGGTCCACCGCACGCGACGCGCGGACGGATCCCCCAGCCTCGGACGGATCGATCGTCTGCTCGAGCCGTGGACCGCGGCGGTCGTCGCCGTCAGCCACGGCCATGCCGAGTACCTGGCGCAGTTCGAGGGCGTGGACCGGTCGCGGCTGCGGGTCGTGTACAACGGAGTCGACGTGGACCGCTTCGCCGCGAGCGCGGAGCCGGGATCGCGGGCTCCGGCGCGTGGCCGCCTGGGTCTTCCGAAGGCAGCCGTGGTGTTCGCGGTCGTAGCGGCTCTGAGACCCGAGAAGAACCACGAATCCCTGTTAGGAGCCCTTGCAGCGCCAGAACTCGCCGCCGTTCACCTCGCCGTGGTGGGCGACGGCGCGCGGCGGGATGCACTCCGCGTCCGGGCCGCAGAACTCGGTGTCGACACGCGGGTCCATTGGTTGGGTTGGCGCAACGACGTCGAACAGGTGCTCGCCGCTGCCGACGGCCTGGTGTTGCCATCCCACCCGAACGTGGAGACGTTTCCGATGTGCGTGCTCGAAGCCATGGCGGCCGCGCGGGCGGTGGTGGCCACGCGGGTCGGTTCGCTCGACGAGATGGTCGAGGAGGGACGCACGGGCTGGCTGGTGCCGCCCGGTGATGCCGCGGCCCTGCGGGCCGCGCTCGTGGAGGCCGCATCGACTCCACGGGAGAGGCAGCGCCGGGGCGAGGCGGGTCGTGCGCACGTGATCGAGAACTTCACCGAGGCACGGATGGTGGCCGGCGTTGCCGCCGTCCTCCGGGAGGCGGTCCGAGGGTGAGTGCGAAGGAGGGGCGGATCGACCTGTTCGGCGCGCTGGAGGGGTTCCGGCGGCGCTTCGAGCCGCGACTCGAGGCGGCCCTGGAGCGCCGCGAGCACCGGTACACGCCTCGCCTGGTCCAGGCCCTCCGATATACGCCCCTCGCCGGCGGCAAGCGACTCCGTCCGCTGGTCATCGAGCTCTTCGCGCGCCTGGGTGAGACGGGAACCGAGCGGGAGTGGCTGGACGCCGGTGTCGCCGTGGAGCTGATCCACAGCTGTTCGCTGGTCCTCGACGACCTTCCGAGCATGGACGATGCCGCCCTGCGTCGCGGACGTCCGACCTGCCACGTCGTCTACGGACTCGACACCGCGATCCTGGCTGCCAACGCGCAGCTCATGCTCGCCTTCGAGATCCTCGGCGAGCTCGAGACCTGGAGACCGAAGCTCGAGGCGACGTCGCTGATGGCCCGCTCCGTGGGTGTCGGGGGCATGATCGGTGGACAGCACGTCGATCTGCACCTGGCCGACGAGGCCCGCGACCTCGACGCGCTGGAGTACATCCACCGACACAAGACGGGCGTGCTGTTCGAAGCGTCGGCCCGCCTCGGTGTGCGTCTGGGGGGCGCCACCGACGGCGTGGAGGAGTGCGCCGCGGTGTACGCGCGGAACCTGGGTCTGGCCTTCCAGATCAAGGACGATCTGCTCGACGTGACGGCCAGTGCCGAGCAGATCGGCAAGGACACGCACCAGGACCGCGAGCACGGGACCTTCGTGGGACGACTCGGGCTGGCCGAGAGCGAGGAGATCATGCATCGTCTGCTCGCGACGGCCCGTGAGTCGATCGGGCCGCTCGGCGGCCACGACCCCGAGACGCTGGGCCTGTTGCACGCGGTGTGCGACTACGTCGGCGTGCGCCGTCACTAGATTCCCGCGCGCTCCACGAGGTCGGTCCTTGGACGAACCGCCGGTCGACAGTCGGCACGACCCGCAGCGCCTCGAAGAGGGGCTGCAGCGGTTGCGCGAACTCGGCTACCTGCAGACCCCGGCGGAATCCTACGTCGCCGCGCGCGTGGGCCGGGCGGGTTCGCGACGTCGGTCGGCCGCCGCTGCCGGGGTCTGGATCGGCGGCGGCGGTGGTCTGATCATCTCGTTCCTGCTCACGCTCTCGGCCGTGGTGTCCGAGCCGATCCTGCTGGAGCGTCCGCGCAGTCTGCTCTGGCTGTGGTTGGACATGACGGCGGTGCTGGTGGTCCTGGCCGGTCTCGGCACCGGTGCGGTGGCGTGGGGACTCTTGGCCTCTTCGGAACGGGGACGGGGACCGACGGTGGCGCGCGTCGAGCGGCTGTTGCTCTGGTTGCCCGGCCTGGTCGCGTCGTTGTACCTCGCCGATCGTCTCGGGCGGGTGGCCCTGGTCGACCTCTCGGGTCCGTCGTGGTTGCTCGGAACCTCGGCGGTGGCGGTTCTGGTCGGGCTGGTCGGAGCGCTGGTGTCGTGGAGTCTTTCGGGCGCACTGGCGCTGGCGCGTCTGCAGGGTCGCGGGGTCTTCCGCCCCGTGAGACTGCGAGCCTGGGAACGACCCCTGCCGTTCCTCGTGTTCGCGGCGGCGGCGGCCTCGATCCTCACCGCCGGACCCTATCGGGGCCTCGACCCGATCCCACGTCTGGGAGAACTCGAGGTCCGCGTCTCGGGTCCACCGACGCGGATGCTGGTCGTCGCCGTCGACGGTGTGACCGGTCCCGTCGTCTGGCCGGGCGACGATCGGCCCCGGCCCGGCGTTCCCCGCGCCCAGGACGGACGGCAGCATCCGGCCGGGTACTGGAACGAGCTGGCGACCGGCTTTCCACCGTCCGAACACGGGCTCGGCTCGGCGTCCGCTGCGGGCCCGCGCGGCTTCGACCAGGGGATCGGCGGCCTGACCCGGGATCCGGTCCTGGCCCTGCTCGTGCGCCATCTGCTGCCCGGCGTCGGTCTCGGTCGTACCGTCGCGGCCGACCGGCGCGACCTGCGTCGGCCCCCGGTCTGGGAGATCCTGGCGGCAGCGGGCCGTTCCGTCCGGGTCGTCAACTGGTGGGCGACGTATCCCGCCATGGTCGTTCCGGGACTGGAGGTCGTGTCCGACCGTCACTTCCTCCGTCTGCACGACGGGCGCGGCGACGGACCGGGACTCGTGGCACCGCCGGACCTGCTCGTGGAGGACGCCAGAGCCTGGCGGACCGAACTGGAGGCGGCGCGACGACGGATCGAGGGCTACACGCGCGGGCGGGACTGGCTGGACGACCATTCCGCGTCCGAGCCCGTGCGACAGGCCTGGGACCTGGCAACGGGAGCGGACCTCTACCACGTGGCCCGGGCGATCGAGGCCGGGCGGGGAACCGATCTCGTCGTCGTGCATCT
The DNA here is from genome assembly GCA_035268685.1 of Candidatus Krumholzibacteriia bacterium. NCBI lineage: Bacteria > Candidatus Krumholzibacteriota > Candidatus Krumholzibacteriia > Candidatus Krumholzibacteriia bacterium. The sequence goes on from DATFKK010000163.1 coordinate 38,520, forward strand.
CAACGGGATGGACATCGTCCGCCGCGCCCTCGAGCGGTCCGACGTGGAGGCCACGGCGTCCCCGGGGCTGCGCTCGGCGCAGGAGGCCTATGTCCATGCGTTGCTCGAGCGACTCGTCGACGCCTGGAGCGGCGAGGTGGTCACCGTACTGAGAGGCGCCGACGACGGCCGATCGGTGTGGGCGAGAGGACCCACAGCCATGCCACGGCGTGCGAGGGCCTGGGCGCCATGGTTGCTCTGGTCGCAGGGCGTGGTCCCGCCGCTCGACATGGAGCTCCCCTCGCGCCTGCGCGGATCCCCGCTACCGGCCGATCGTCCGGAGACCTACGGCCGGACGGATCCTCCGCGGTATCCGGCCGGCCGATCCGTCGACGATCTGGAGCGACTGCGAAGCCTGGGCTACATTGACGGTTGACCTGCACGAAGCCCGGAGGGCTCCCATGCGACATCGATTCCACGTGACCCTGGCCTTGGCCGCTGCCTGCGCGCTCACGCTCAACGCCTGCAGCCAACCGCCGCGAGAGCCGCGCTCGGACCCGGCCGCGGACCTACCCGCGCCTCCGGCCGACGACACCGACGGGAACGGGACCAAGGTCTACGACCTCGAGTCCGAGGGCGAGTTCCCACCGCCGCCCCGAGACGTGGAATTCGAGGAGGACCAGCTCCCACCGCCGGAGACCTTGCCGTCGACCCCGATCGGCGCGGCCGCGGACACCGTCGCGGGCCAGGACGTGGAGCCCCGGAAGGTGGAGCCCAGCGTGGAGGTCCCCGTCGAGCCGACCGCCGAGGCGGATCGACGCTCCGAGACCCTGGAGACCGCGCGCGGCTGGCGTGTGCAACTGGCCGCGGCCGGTGCCCGGGGCGACGCCGACCGCGTCGCGCGTGAGGCCTCGGCCCGTCTCGGCGTGCCGTGCTACGTGGACTTCGAAGCACCACTGTTCAAGGTCCGGGCGGGCGACTTCGTGGACCGTGCCGAAGCCCTTCGTCTGCGCGACCGCGCCCGGGCGAACGGCTACGACGGAGCCTGGATCGTGACCACCGAGGTCGTGAGCGGCCGCGGCTCTTGACGCGGCGCCGGTCTCGACTACAATTGCGTACTCCGCGGCGATCGCGACGGGATCGAGGATCTGCGACGACGTCCGTGGCCGCCCGGAACACCGGATCGCGAGTTCCGGTACGGGAGCGGGAATAGCTCAGTTGGTAGAGCACCACCTTGCCAAGGTGGATGTCGCGGGTTCGAGTCCCGTTTCCCGCTCCATTCAGTCTTCTAGCCTGAACGGACTTGGGCGGCATAGCCAAGTGGTAAGGCGACGGACTGCAAATCCGTTATTCCCCGGTTCGAATCCGGGTGCCGCCTCCAGCTTCGGCCGTGCCTCCGGCAGGCCACCGACGGTTCGATCGATCGTGCGCGACACCGATCACCGTCGGGCGAGATCGACGGGCGATGCGGAGGCATCGCCCGTCGTTCGTTGTCGGACCCGGGTGCCCGGGTGGCGGAACCGGTAGACGCGCTGGACTTAAAATCCGGTGGGGCTCACGCCCCGTGAGGGTTCGAGACCCTCCCCGGGCACCACGAGTTCGCGTCGGGACCGGCGGCGCGACGGCGACGAGGGGAGCACGGCGCGTGCGTCTGGCCTTCCTGAGCATCGGACGGCACCTGCACACCGAGCGATGGGTGGGCTGGTTCGCCGAGCGTGGACACGAGTGCCATCTCCTGACCGTCCAGCCGGGACCGATCGAGGGTGTCACCGTCCACGACATCCGGTCCGCGGCACCGACCAAACCCCTTCGGTACCTGCGGAGCCTCCGGGTCGTACGCCGCCTGTTGGGCGACATCCGGCCGGACCTCCTGAACACGCATTTCCTGACCGGCTACGGCTACTGGGGCGACTTCAGTGGTTTCCACCCGAACGTACTCACGGTGTGGGGCGACGACGTCTACGTCACGCCGCACGAGAACGCTCTGAAGAAGTGGCTGGCCCGGCGTGCGCTGCGCAATGCCGAGGCCGTCACCGGGGACTCGCTCGACATCCTGCACGGTTGCGTGGATCTCGGTGCCGATGCCTCTCGATGCTACGAGGTCCTCTGGGGGGTCGATTTCGAACGGTTCCGTCCCGACCGTCCGCAGTCCGTCCGCGAGGAGCTGGGCGTTCCCGCCGAGGCACCGGTGATCTTCTCGCCCCGAAGCTTCACGCAGCCCTACTACAACCTCGACGTGATCATCGAGGCCTGCGTGGCGCTGCGGAGGGACCGCCCCGACGTGCACGTGGTCTTCGCCGGGTACGAGGGCGATCCGGCGCCCTTCGTCGAACGTGCGCGAGCCGCCGGACTGTCCGAGAACACCCACTTCGTCGGACGGATCCCGCACGATCGGTTCGGCGAGTACCTCGTGGGGACCGACGTCTTCGTGAGCGTGCCGTCGGTCGATGCGACGGCCGTGTCCCTCCTGGAAGCCATGGCCTGCGGGACGGGCATCGTGGTCAGTTCGTTGCCGAGTTCCACGGAGTGGATCCGGGACGGCGAGAACGGCCTGGTCGTTCCGCCACGCGACGTCGAAGCCCTGACCGACGCACTGGGGCGAGCGGTCGCGGATCCGGACGCACGACGACGATGGGGTGAGGCCGCTCATGCCCGGGCGCGCGCGGTGGCCGACCACGACGCGAACATGCGTCGCGCCGAGTCGATCTACCTGGAACTCGTCGAAGCACGGCCACTGCCCGAGGACCTCTCGAGCCTGGCCGAGCTCCGCGCGCGTCCGTGACCGTGATGTTGAGCGTCGTCGTCCCGACCTATCGCAAGGCCGACCTGCTCCGCCGTACACTGGAGGCGCTGGCGGACCAGTGGCTTCCCGATGCGGTCGAGTGGGAGGTGGTGGTCGTCGACGACGGTTCCGACGACGAGGGGGCCACGGACGCTGTCCTCGAGGATCTGGCTGCGCGCATTCCGCTGGTCGAAGCCGGCTGCGGCCGGAACGAAGGGCGGGCTCGGGCCCGGAACCGCGGTTGGCGTGCGGCACGCGGACGCTGGATCCTGTTCCTCGACGACGACATCGTGCTGCGTTCCGGGGCGCTGGTGGCCCACGTCGAGGCGCAGCGCGCGCGCGAGGGCGTCCACCTGGGGACCGTGGTCACCGCCCCCGAGATCGTGGACTCGGCACTGTTCGACTACCTCGACACGCGAGGGGTGGCGAAGTGCCCTCCGGCCTCGGAGGTCCCGTCCCGGTACCTGCTCACGCAGAACGTCTCGATCCCGCGTGCGGCGCTGGAGCGGGTGGGGGGATTCGACGAGGACTTCGGCGCCTACGGTTTCGAGGACATGGAGATCGCGTTCCGCCTCGAGGACCACGCGGGCATGCGCTTCTACGCGCTCCCCGCGGCAGTGGGAGAACACGTCCACCACCATAGCCTGGACGAGTACCTCCAGAAGAAGGTCGTCTGCGGACGGGAGACGCTTCCGCGCCTCGCCGAGCTGCACCCGCACCGTCTCGCGGAGATGAAGCTCGACGTCCTGCCGGGTCTCTCCGCGAACGCCGCGGCGTCACGCCGCGCACTGGCAGTGGCCCTTGCCGCGAGCTGGTCCCTGGGGTTCCCCGGATTGGTGAGGGCACTGTTGCTGCGGTGGCCGGACGGCGCTTTTTCCGCCCTCCGCCACCGCGCCTACGACTACGCCGTCCTGAGCGCCTATGCGGCAGGTCTCCGGCAGCGCACATCTGCCATTTCGGACCACTGACTGCCGTTATGACAGCCTCGGCTCCGGCCGGCGGCAGGCCGGCCTGTAGGGCCTGAAGCGCAAGTAGCTGCATTACAACGAGTTGAGAGAGTGCGCCTGGGCGGCACGGCGCTTGGTAGAGGGCGGGTGGAATCTCTGCAACCACGCTACGGAGGAATCATGGGCAAGATCATCGGCATCGACCTCGGCACGACGAACAGCTGTGTGGCGGTCGTCGAGGGAACCGAGGTGAAGGTCATCCCGAACGCGGAGGGTCAGAAGACCACTCCGTCGGTCGTCGGCTGGAACAAGGACGGCGAGCGCCTGGTGGGCGTCGTCGCGAAGCGTCAGGCCGTGACCCGGCCGACCGAGACCGTCTTCTCGATCAAGCGCTTCATGGGCCGCGGCTACGACGAGGTCGCGACCGAGATCTCCGAGGTGCCCTACGAGGTCGAGCGCAATGCGAACGGCCAGGTCTCGGTGAAGGTCGAGGCGGGTGAATTCGCCCCGCCGCAGATCTCGGCCATGGTCCTGCAGAAGATGAAGGAGACCGCCGAGGCCTACCTGGGCGAACCCGTCAGCGAGGCCGTGATCACCGTTCCGGCGTACTTCAACGACGCCCAGCGGCAGGCGACCAAGGACGCCGGCAAGATCTCGGGTCTCGACGTCAAGCGGATCATCAACGAGCCGACCGCGGCTGCGCTCGCCTACGGACTCGACAAGAAGCAGAAGAGCGAGACGATCGCCGTGTACGACCTCGGCGGCGGGACCTTCGACATCTCGATCCTCGAGCTGGGCGAGGGCGTGTTCGAGGTCAAGAGCACCAACGGGGACACGCACCTCGGAGGAGACGACTTCGACCAGGTCGTCATGGACTGGCTCGTGAAGGAGTTCAAGGGCGCCGAGGGCATCGACCTGAGCAAGGATCCGATGGCCCTGCAGCGTCTGAAGGAGGCCGCCGAGCGCGCCAAGTGCGAGCTCAGCTCGAGCACCCAGACCGAGGTGAACCTGCCGTTCATCTCCGCCGACGCGAACGGTCCCAAGCACCTGAATCTCACGCTGACACGCAGCCGCTTCGAGCAGCTCGTCGACCAGCTCGTCGAGCGTACCGTGGATCCCTGCCGCAAGGCCCTGGCCGACGCCGGCATGAAGCCGGGTGACGTCGACGAGGTGATCCTCGTGGGCGGGAGTACCCGCATTCCCGCGGTGCAGGCGAAGGTGAAGGAGATCTTCGGCAAGGAGCCGAACCACTCCGTGAATCCGGACGAGTGCGTCGCCATGGGTGCGGCCGTCCAGGGTGGCGTGCTGAGTGGTGAGGAACACCTGACCGACGTGGTCCTGCTCGACGTGACACCGCTGTCGCTGGGGATCGAGACGCTCGGCGGGGTCAGCACCAAACTGATCGAGCGCAACACCACGATCCCGGTGAAGAAGTCGCAGGTCTTCTCGACCGCGGACGACAACCAGAGCGTGGTCGACATCCACGTCCTGCAGGGCGAGCGCGAGATGGCCCAGGACAACAAGACCATCGGGCGCTTCCAGCTCACGGGCATCCCGCCGGCCCCGCGCGGCGTGCCGCAGATCGAAGTGACCTTCGACATCGACGCCAACGGCATCCTGAACGTCAGCGCGAAGGACAAGGCCACGGGTAAGGAGCAGTCGATCGTCATCCAGGCCAGCAGTGGTCTCAGCGAGAGCGAGATCGACGACATGGTCCAGCAGGCCGAATCCAACGCGGAGGCCGATCGCAAGCGGCGCGAGCTGGTCGACGCGCGGAACCAGGCCGACAGTCTGGTCTACAGCACGCGCAAGACGCTCAAGGACCTCGAGGGCAAGGTCGACGACAACGCGAAGGGCGCCGTCGAGAGCGCTCTGAGCGACCTCGAGGGCGTCTTGAACACCGAGGACGTCGACGTCCTCAAGCAGAAGACCGAGAACCTGCAGACGGTCGTGTCGGCGATGTCGCAGAAGGCCTACGAGAGCGCCCAGGGCGGTCCGCAGGCCGACGAGGCGGCGGCCGGAGGCGCCGAGGGAGCCTCGGACCAGCAGGAGAAGTCCGAGTCGGACGACGGGCCGGTGGACGCCGACTTCGAGGTCGTCGACGAAGACAAGAAATAGACGGACTGGCGCAAGTTGTGGTCCGTGACTAGACCATAGCGCCGGAAGCGATCTCGGGTCCTCTTCATGGGGCCCGAGGTTGCATCTCCGGCCGGCCTTGACACGAAATCACAGGTGGACGAGACTCGTGCGGCACTTCGGCGTCCCGGGCGGGACGCGACCGGCGACCGAAGGGCATGAGACGCGGTCGGGCCGGGTCGCAAGAGGCGAAGTCGTGATCGCTGCGCCCGCGCTGGACGTGACGGTCGCCGACTCGACACGCCGGTGCGATGCCGTCCGTGGAAGACCGGGACGGGAACTCCCGTCCTCGCCGGCCGTTCATTCAGAACGACGGCACATCGCCGCAGCGACCCTCGCTCCGGCGACGAGGTAAAGCCCGAACGCGCGGACTCGCAACCCGCGTGCGACGGCGAGCGGGACCGGCGGCCCCGACCGGGGCCCGCTCACGGTGGAGGAAACCAGATGTACGAAGTCGAGCGGAGCCCTGACCGCCGTCAGGACCAGGCTCTCCAGCACTACTTGAAGGTCATCGGACGCTACCCGCTCCTCACGAAGGAGCAGGAGTTCGATCTGGCCCGTCGGATCCGCAGCGGAGACGACCGTGCGCTCGAGAAGCTGGTGTACAGTAATCTCAGGTTCGTGGTCAGTGTGGCCAAGCGCTACGTCGGACACGGACTCAGCTTCCTCGATCTGATCGCCGAGGGGAACGTGGGCCTCATCACGGCGGCCCACCGCTTCGACGAGCGCCGCAACTTCCGTTTCATCAGCTACGCCGTCTGGTGGATCCGTCAGGCCATCCAGAAGGCCCTGGCCGAGCAGACGCACACCGTGCGGTTGCCGATCAACCGGGCCCAGCAGGCGCAGAAGCTGCGCAAGATCAACAACCGCCTCGAGCAGACCCGCGGCGGTTCGGTGCACGAGGAAGAGCTGGCCAAGGAACTCGAGATCACCGTTGGCAAGCTGAACGAGATCAACGCCGTGTTGCGGCCGTTGCTGTCGTTGGACGAGAGCGTCCACGACGACGACAGCCAGCCGCTGCAGGAGATCCTGGCCGATCCCGAGGACACCACACCCGAGGACGATTTCGTCCAGGACGAGCTCCATGGTCAGCTCATGGCAGCCATGGACAAGCTCACCGATCGCGAGAAGGACATCGTCACCCGCTACTACGGCCTGGGCGACGAAGAGAGCACCTCGCTCGAAGCCATCGGTGAGGACATCAACCTGAGTCGTGAGCGCGTGCGCCAGATCCGCAACGACGCCCTGCGCAAGATGCGGCACGCCGTGGCGGGCGCGGGTCTCGGCGACTATCTGGCCTGATGGCGACCGAAGACGGCGCGAGTTGACAAAACGGGGGCTCAGAACTAGAAGTAGATGCCTGATGTGGGCGATTAGCTCAGCTGGTTAGAGTGCTTGCTTGACATGCAAGAGGTCACTGGTTCGAGTCCAGTATCGCCCACCATCCGTTCCGAGCCGCCGCCGAGCCCCCGCGCCCGGCGGCGGCTTCTGTCTAGAGGGGGGAACCGGAGGCGCCGTTCGTAGGGCGCCCCGGCGACCACGACCCGCCGGCCGCCGGACGTGACGGGCCGCGCGGACGACAGGAGGAAGACCATGACGGACATCGCGCTCACCCTGCCCGACGGTTCGAAGAAGGAGGTCGAGAGCGGTTCCACCGTCCTCGACGCGATCAAGGCCATCGGTCCGGGACTGGCACGCGCCGCGGTGGCCGCCAGGGTCGACGGACAGTGGGAGCCCTTCGACGAACCCATCGACCACGACGCGACGCTCGAGGTGGTGACCCGCGACAGCGAAGAGGGCCTGTTCGTGCTACGTCACAGCACGGCGCACCTCATGGCCTACGCCGTCCAGGAACTCTTCCCCGACGCTCGCTTCGGCTTCGGTCCGCCGGTCGACAACGGCTTCTACTACGACATCAAGGTCGACCGCCCCTTCACCGAGGAAGACCTCGAGCGCATCGAGACGCGCATGAAGGAGCTGGCCAAGGAGAAGCATCCGATCGTGCGGGAGAAGCTCGAGCCCACCGAGGCCACCGAGCGTTTCGGCGACCAGCCCTTCAAGGTCGAGCAGATCGACCTGTTGAAGGAGAACAACGAGCTCTTCGCCTACCACATGGGCGACTTCACCGACCTCTGCGAGGGACCGCACGTCCCGAACACCGGCGAACTGAAGGCCTTCAAGCTGCTGAGCGTGGCCGGCGCCTACTGGCGCGGCGACGAGAACCGTGAACAGTTGCAGCGGATCTACGGCACGAGCTGGTTCAGCAAGAAGGACCTCGACGAGTACCTCCACCAGCTCGAAGAGGCGAAGAAGCGCGACCACCGCAAGCTCGGCGGCGAACTCGACCTGTACGGCGTGCAGGACGAGGCGGGCGGGGGCCTGGCCTTCTACTACCCGAAGGGCAGCGCGCTGCGGAGCACGCTCGTCGACTTCTGGAAGCGCGAGCACTTGAAGGCGGGCTACCAGTTCGTCGACACGCCGCACATCTCCAAGAGCGACCTGTGGCACACCTCGGGCCACATGCAGTTCTACAAGGAGAACATGTACACCTTCGGCATCGAGGATCAGGAGTTCGTGGTCAAGCCCATGAACTGCCCGGGGCACATCCTGATCTACAAGCGCAAGCTGTGGAGCTACCGCGAGCTCCCGGTGCGCTACGCCGAACTCGGAACGGTGTATCGCTACGAACGCAGTGGCACGCTGCACGGCATGCTGCGCGTCCGTGGCTTCACGCAGGACGACGCCCACATCTTCTGCACGCCGGACCAGCTCGAGGCCGAGATCGTCGGCGTGCTCGAACTCATGCAGCGCATCCTCACCGCCTGCGGCTTCGAGAAGTACGAGGTCGAGCTGTCGGTACGCGACTCGCAGGACACGAGCAAGTACGCCGGGACCGACGAGGAGTGGGAGGCGGCGGAGCGTTCGCTGGTCCACGCCATCGAGAAGATGGGCTTCCCGTACAAGCGGATGGAGGGGGAGGCGGTCTTCTACGGTCCGAAGATCGACGTCAAGCTGGTCGACGCGATCGGTCGCCGCTGGCAGTGCAGCACCACGCAGTTCGACTTCAACCTGCCCCGCCGCTTCGGCGTGGAGTACGTCGACGCCGACGGCGAGCGGAAGAACTGCTTCATGGTGCACCGGGCGATCTACGGCTCGCTCGAGCGCTTCATCGGGATGCTCACCGAGCACTACGCCGGTGCCTTCCCGCTGTGGCTGGCCCCGGTGCAGGCCACGGTGCTGCCGGTGAGCGAGCACCAGGCGGAGTACGCGAAGGCGGTCGGCTCGCAGCTCCGCCAGGCGGGCCTGCGGACCGAGGTCGACGCTCGCGACGAGAAGATCGGCCGCAAGATCCGCGAGGCCGAACTGGCCAAGGTGCCGGTCATGCTGGTGGTGGGCGGCCGCGAGGCCGAGAGCGGCACGGTCACCGTGCGGCGCCACGGCGGCGAGGACCAGGGGACGATGGAGGTCGACGAGGTCGTCCGTCGACTCCTTGACGAGAACGAGCCCCTCGACTAGCTTCTACCGTCCGTGTGGCGAATGCCGCGCGGACGGCAGACAGACGAAACAGACGAACAAGCAGAAGGCCCGCTTCTCACCGGGCGGAGCGCCGACGCGGCGCATCCTCCCCGGTCCGATCCGCGTCCGACGGCAATGGTCGTCCGGCGGCGGAGCGTGTGACGAGCAGGCCCTCCCTGCTCGTTTTCTTGTTCCCAGGACCCCGGTTCCGACCGGGATCGAGAGGAGAGTTCGACATCGCCAGAGGATTTCCGCGAGATTCGCGGGACCAACAGGACCGGACGCGCGTCAACGAGATGATCCGCATTCCGCAGCTGCGGGTGGTGGACGAGAACGGCGATCAGCTCGGAATCCTGGACCGCAACGAGGCCCTCGACCTCGCGCGCGAGCGCGGGCTCGACCTCGTCGAAGTGGCGCCCAACGCCAGGCCCCCCGTGTGCCGGATCATGGATTACGGGAAGTTCCGGTACGAGGAGAGCAAGAAGGCCAAGCGCGCCAAGGCGAAGCAGCACCAGCAGAAGGTCAAGACCGTCAAGTTCCGGCCCAAGACCGAGGAACACGACTACAGCTTCAAGAAGAAGCACATCGTCGAATTCCTGCGGGCGGGCGACAAGGTCAAGATCGAGGTGCGCTTCCGCGGTCGTGAAATGGCCCATCTCGAGTTGGGCGAGCGCATCGTCGCGCGTCTGCTCGAGGATCTCCAGGACGAGGCCATGATGGACGGAGATCCGAAGATGGAAGGTCGGAACCTGAGCCTGATCCTGTCGCCGAAGAAGAAGGCCTAGACGCCGGTGGCCGTTCCCATGGGGACGGCCACGGTGGGAGCTCCGGGCACGAGCCCGGGCCGAGAACCGAAGTCAGGAGTGACCAACATGCCGAAGATGAAGTCGAACCGCGCCGCCATGAAGCGATTCCGGCGCACGGGAACGGGCAAGGTCCGGCGTCAGCAGGCCTACCACGGGCACATCTTCACGAAGAAGTCGCCCAAGCGGAAGCGGAACCTGCGCAAGACCACGTTGCTGCACCACGCCGACGAGTCGCGCGTGAAGCGTATGCTGGCCGGCAACTAGTCGCCGGGTCATCGATCCTCACCACCACGGAGCAACGGAACCATGTCCCGCGCCACGAACAATTCCGCCAGCCGTCAGCGCCGGAACAAGATCCTGTCGAACGCTCGCGGCTACCGCGGCGGACGCAGCAAGCTTCATCGTACGGCCGCCGTCTCGGTCGATCGTGCCCTGGCCTACGCGTACCGCGATCGGCGCCAGAAGAAGCGGAACTTCCGCCAGCTGTGGATCGCGCGTATCAACGCGGCGGCCCGGCTGCACGGACTCAGCTACAACCGCTTCATCCACGGTCTGAAGGCCGCCGACGTCGAGATCGACCGCAAGGTCCTGGCCGACATCGCCATCCACGACGAGCCGGCCTTCGCTCGCCTCGCCGAGATCGCGAAGCAGAACGTCCAGTCCGAGGCCTGATCCCGCGCCGAGCACGTGCTCGGCCCGGCGGCCCCGCCGTTTCCGCGCGCCTCGGCTCTCGCAAGGGGGTCGAGGCGCTCTCGTTCCGAACCGACTCCGGAGGACCGGACCGTGCAGCAGGAGATCGACACCCTCGTTCGCGAGGCCCGCGCTCGGATCGACGCCACCGAGGACCTCGACGAACTCGACGCGCTCCGCGTGCACTACCTCGGACGCAAGGGCGAGCTCACGCGGTTGCTCCGCGGCCTGGGTTCGATGCCCGCCGAGGACCGCCCGGCGGCGGGTCAGGCGCTGAACCGCGCCAAGGTCGAGCTGCAGGCAGCCGTCGACGCACGGCAGGAGAGCCTCCGGGGACGACGGGACGCCGCACCCTTCGCCGGTGACCTCACCCTGCCCGCGCGCGGCGCGTTGCGCGGGAGCCTGCATCCGGTCTACGAGGTCATCGAGGAGGTCTGCGACATCTTCCACGGCCTCGGCTTCACCCGCGTCGGCGGTCCCGAGGTGGAACTCGACGCGCTGAACTTCACGGCGCTGAACTTTCCCGACGACCACCCGAGCCGGGACCTGCAGGACACCTTCTACGTGAACGAAGAAGTGGTCCTGCGCACGCAGACTTCGCCGGTGCAGATCCGGACCATGCGCGAGACCGAGCCGCCGCTGGCCGTGGTCGTCCCCGGACGCGTGTACCGGCAGGAGCAGCCCGACGCGAGCCATGCCGCCGAGTTCCACCAGATCGAGGGCCTTCTCGTCGACCACGACGTCTCGTTGGCCGATCTGAAGTCGACCGTGCACCACTTCGTGCGCACCTTCTTCGGCGAAGACAAGACCCTTCGCTTCCGTCCGCACTTCTTCCCGTTCACCGAGCCGAGCGTCGAGGTCGACCTGTGGTGGGAGAGCGAGCGCGGCGGGCGCTGGCTCGAGATCATGGGTGCCGGGATGGTGCACCCGAACGTGTTCCGCAATGCCGACGTCGACCCCGAGCGCTGGACGGGCTTCGCTTTCGGTATGGGCGTGGAGCGCATGGTCCTCGTCCGTCACGGCATCGACGACATCCGCCTGCTCCTCGACAACGACATCCGCCTGCTGCGGCAGTTCTGATCGGTCCGCGCGCGACGCCCACCGGAGGATCCACCCGTGAAACTTTCCCTGAACTGGTTGCGTGAGCTCGTCGACCTGCCCGAGGACCTCGACGAGATCTGCGAGCGCCTCACGTTGCTCGGACTCGAGGTGGAAGAGGTCGAGCACTTCGACCTGTCCTTCCCGGACGTCGTCGTCGGGCGCGTGCTCGAAGCCGAACCGCACCCCGACGCCGACCGGCTGCGGGTGTGCCGGGTCGACGCCGGGGGGGAGACGCTGGGCATCGTCTGCGGAGCCCCGAACGTCGCTGCCGGTCAGCGCGTTCCGGTGGCGAAGGTGGGCGCCGTCCTGCCGGGCGACTTCCGGATCAAGAAGAGCAAGATCCGCGGACAGGTCTCGCTCGGCATGATCTGCAGCGAGAAGGAACTCGGCCTGGGCCAGGCCCAGGACGGCATCATGGTGCTCGACACCGAGGCCGCGCCGGGCACGCCCTTCGACGAGTTGTACGGCGTGCAGGACACGGTGATCGAGTTCGAGGTCACGCCGAACCGTCCCGACTGGCTCAGCCACATCGGCGTGGCGCGCGAGCTGGCGGCCTACTACGGCGGCGAGTTGCGCATCCCGGAGGTCGACGCCGACGTGCCCGTGGTCGAGGAGGACTCCGGCTGGCGGATCCGCATCGACGACGCCGAGGGCTGCTGGCGGTTCCGCGGTCGTCTGATCGACGACGTCGAGGTCGGGCCGTCGCCCTGGTGGATGCGCCGTCGCCTGCTGGCCATCGGTCAGCGACCGATCAACGCGATCGTCGACGCCAGCAACTACGTCCTGCACGAATGCGGGCATCCGAACCACTGCTTCGATCGCGACAAGGTCCACGGCGAAACGATCGTGGTGCGGCGCGCGGCCGAGGGCGAACGCTTCACGACACTGGACGACACCGAGCGCACACTCCGCGATCACCACCTGCTCGTGGCCGACGAAGAGGGCGGCCTGGCCCTGGCCGGGATCATGGGCGGTGCCGGAAGCGAGGTCGACGAGAGCACGAAGAACCTGCTGCTCGAGGTCGCGGTCTTCGATCCGCAGACCGTGCGCCGCGGCCGCCGGGCCGAGACCCTGTCGACCGACGCCAGTTACCGCTTCGAACGCGGTGTCGACCACGATCTGGTGCCGTGGGCGAGTGCCCGTCTGGCCGGATTGATCGAGCGGGTCGCCGGCGGACGCGTGCACGAAGTGGTCGTGGAAGCGACCGGTGCCCGGCCCGATCGAACGGAGTCGTTCCCCGTGCGGCTCTCGCAGGTCCGCCGCCTGCTCGGCGTGGACGTCGAGATGGGCGAGGTGACGCGCATCCTGCGTGGGCTCGACATCGGCGCCGACCCGGTCGACGGGGATGCACCCGCGGTGCGCGTGACGCCGCCGAGCTTCCGCCACGACCTGGTCGGCGAGGTCGACGTCGTCGAGGAGATCGGGCGCCACCACGGCTTCGACCGCCTGCCCGAGCGTGCGCGTGTGCCCATGGTCGTTCCGGCGACCCGCGGTCGCGGCGAGGTCTTCCGGCAGCGCCTGCGGCAGGCATTCGCCGCGCGCGGTTTCCACGAGATGCTCGGAAGCGCCTTCTTCCGCGACGACGATCCCGACGCCCTCGGCCTCGCCGACGACGATCGGCGACGGGCGACGGTGGGCGTTCTCAATCCCGTCGCGCAGGACGAATCGCAGCTGCGCACCACGGCCGTCCCGGAAATGGCTCGGACCGTCGAGCGCAACCGCCGGCGCGGCTGGACCGGGCCGATCCGGCTTTTCCAGATCGCGAGGACCTACCGTGCCCGGACCGATGAGCCTCTCCCCGACGAGCGGGAGCAGCTGGTCGTGGCCTGGAGCGGTCCCGCCCGCCCGCTGCACGCCGAAGAGCCGGGCCGCGCTGTGGATCCCTTCGACGCGCTGGGCGATCTGGAGGGCGTGCTGGGGGGGCTGGGCGTGGAGATCACGCGTCGGCCGGGGGCCGACGAGCCCTACCTGCGGGAGGGATCCGCAGTGGATCTCGTGCAGGGCGAGCAGACGATGGGCCGGATCGGAGAGGTCGCACCGGGCGTGCGCCGTGCGCTCGACGTCCAGGACACGGTGCTGCTGGCCGAACTCGACCTCGAGGCCCTCGTCACCGCCCAGGAGGGGGTCGCGCGCTACGCGCCCTTCTCCGCCTTCCCGCCGTCGCGGCGTGACCTGAGCCTGGTCGTGCCCGAGGCCGTGCCCTGGGCCGAGATCCGGGCGACCGTGGCCGAGAGCCTGGATCCCCTGCTGGAGTCCTGCGAGCTCTTCGACGTCTACCGGGGCGAGGACCTGCCCGCAGGAACCGCCGCCTACGGCGTGCGTTTGACCCTGAGGAGCCCCAAGGGCACGCTCAAGGACAAACACGTCGACAAGCAGGTCGCGCGGCTCCTCGACGCTCTCTCGGAACGGCACGGTATCCGACTCCGCTCGAGCGGCGAAGAGGCCTGAGCTTGCCCGCGACCGGCCGCACCGCATAGACTGCGGCCGGGACCGCAATCTGGGAGTGACGACATGATCGACGGGGATGCCTTCGAACACCTCGAGCGCCGCGTGGAGCAGGCGATCGGGCGGATCCGCGAGCTGCAGGAGGAGCGTGACCAGCTCGTGAGGCAGCGCGAGCAGCTCGAACAGCAGGTCGAGGAATTGAGTGGCACGCACACACGCCTGGTCGACGAGCTGGAGCAGGTGCGGCAGAACAGTGTGGGGCGCGAGGAATACGAAACGCGCCGGGCCGAGATCGAGCGCAGGGTCGAAGAGCTCCTGCGTCGTTTCGGCGAGCTGGACGAAGCGCCCGAACACTGAGCGCGGTCCGGGGAGGTCCCGCGTGGAACCGGGGACGACGACCGTTCACATCTACGGTCAACGCTACACCGTGCGATCGGACGACGATCCAGAGCACGTGGAGCGCGTGGCCGCCTACCTGGACAGCCGCATGCGCGAGGTCGCGCGGGCGTCCAGCCAGGTCACGTCGCTGCGGGTCGCGATCCTCGCGGCCCTGAACATCACCGACGAGCTCTTCCGCGAGCGCGAGAGCCGGTCGGAGGGGAGCGACGAGATCCACGAGCGCGCCCGGCGCCTCGCCAGCGAGCTCGAGCGGACCATCGGCGACGCGGAATCGGCGCCGGAGGACGAATCCACGGCGGCCGATGGCGGATCCGGGGCCGCGGACCCACATTCGGAACGGGGGGACGCCTGAGCGGCGACCCCGCGGAAGCTTCGATTCGAGAGGAGTCACCCTGCCGGGTGCGTGATGCGCCAACAGCGCTGAGCCAACACTCCAACCACGGAAGCCCGCCGTCCGGGGCGTGAGAGCGAGTCCGCAAGGGAAGGCTCGATCGTCTCGGTAGGGCATCCACCTGGTCGAAATCGGTTCGAGCCGGTTTCGCGCACACGGCTCGGCGGGGCCTCCTCTCGTACACTTCGACCCGGAACCGCGCGCGACGCGGGGCCTTCCCCCCCTGGATCTCCGGCATGCGCATTCTCCTGATCGGCGACATCGTGGGTCGGCCGGGCCGCGTCGCACTGCGCGAGCTGTTGCCCCGCGTGCGCGAGGAGCGGCGCCCCGACCTCGTGGTCTGCAACGTGGAGAACGCGGCCGCCGGCTTCGGACTCACCGAGTCGATCGGCCGTGAGATCGTCGGCGCGGGAGTCGACGTCATGACCGGCGGCAACCACATCTGGGACAAGAAGGGCAGCGACGAGTACCTGACCGGCGAGGCGCTCCTGGCCTGTCCGGCGAACGCCGCGCCCGGGGCGCCGGGCCGTCGCCACGTGATCGTGGAAGCGGGTGAGATCCGGGTCGGGGTGATCTCGCTGCTCGGTCAGGTGTTCATGAATCCGGTCGACTCGCCCTTCCGGGCCCTCGACCGGAAGCTCGAGGAGCTCGAGGACGAGGCCGATCTCTTCCTGGTCGACTTCCACGCCGAAGCCACGAGCGAGAAGCAGGCCCTGGGGGAGTACGCCGACGGACGCGTCAGCGTCCTGGTGGGCACCCACACGCACGTCCCCACCGCCGACACCCGGATCCTGCCCCGGGGCACGGCCTACCAGAGCGATCTCGGGATGACCGGACCCTACCGATCGATCATCGGGATGGACGTCGACGCGGTCCTGAGGAAATTCTTGACGGGGATGCCGTCGCGGTTCGAAGTGGCCCGGGACGAGGCACGACTCTGTGGGCTGTGCGTGGACCTCGACGAATGGAGCGGCCAGGCGACGGCGGTCGAGCGCCTGGACGTTCCGCTGGATCCGGAGGGTTGGTCATGAGCCAGGCGGTGAAGGTCGACGGCAAGGCCCTCGCCCAGGAGCGGAGGACGGCGCTCGCAGAGCGCGTAGCGCGGCTGACGGATCGTTTCGGTCGTCGGCCCGCACTCACCGTGATCCTGGTCGGCGAGGACCCGGCGAGCCAGGTCTACGTGCGCAACAAGCACAAGGCCTGTGAGAAGACGGGCATCGAGAGTGAAGTCGTGACACTCCCGGCCACCACGAGTCCCGACGAACTGTACGAGGCGGTCCGTCGGGTGAACGAGGCCGACGGCCGCGACGGTCTGTTGGTCCAGCTCCCGGTGCCCGAGCAGATCGACCCCGCCCGAGTAAGGGAGTGGATCGATCCCGACAAGGACGTCGACGGCCTGAACCCCGACAACGTGGGACGACTGGCCAGCGGCACCCCGCGTTTCGTCCCCTGCACGCCGCTGGGCTGTCTTCGCATGCTCCAGCGCTACGACGTGCCGATCGCGGGCCGCCGCGCGGTCGTGCTCGGACGCAGCCTGATCGTCGGGCGTCCCATGGAAGTCCTCCTGTCGACGAAGGGTGTCGACGCGACGGTCACCCTCGCCCACAGCCGCAGCGGAGACCTCGCCGCGCTCTGTCGCGAGGCGGACATCCTGATCGCCGCCGCCGGACAGCCGCAGATGGTCCGGCGCGACTGGGTCCGCGAGGGGGCGGCCGTGATCGACGTCGGAATCCACCGCGTCGAGGATCCTTCGCATCCGAAGGGCTCGCGGCTGGTCGGGGACGTGCACCCCGAAGTGGCCGCGGTCGCCGGACACCTCTCGCCGGTCCCCGGTGGTGTGGGCCCCATGACGATCGCCATGTTGCTCGAGAACACCGTCGACGCCTTCGAGCGTCGGAACGCGGGCGAGGTCGGGGCGGCGTGATCGATCTCGACCCGCTCCTGGCCGAGGAGGCCTCCGCGGTCGAGGCCGCACTGGAGCACCGTCTCCCGCCGGGCGACGGCGATGCGGCACCACGACTGGTCGAGGCGATGCGCTACAGCCTCCTCGGAGGCGGGAAGCGTCTGCGCCCGGTGCTGTGTCTCTGGGTCCACGACGCAGCGGGGGCGGCGCGCGACGAAGCCGTGTGGAACGCGGCATGTGCTCTGGAGATGATCCACACCTATTCGCTCATCCACGACGACCTACCGGCCATGGACGACGACGATCTCCGGCGCGGACAAGCGTCGTGCCACCGACGCTTCGACGAGGCCACGGCCGTCCTCGCCGGCGACACGCTCCAGACCGAGGCCTTCGGTCTCCTGGCCGCGGTTCGCCCGCCGGAACTGGCCGTCCGCCTGGGCCGCCTGCTGAGCGAGGCCTCGGGACGCCACGGCATGGCGTCGGGACAGCAATTCGATCTCGAGGCGACCGGACACGCGGGCGACATGCTCCGGATCCATCGTCTGAAGACGGGACGGCTGCTCGGCGCGGCGGCGGCCATGGGTGCCGCCTGCGCGGGAGTCGAGGACGAGCGCGTGGAGCGGATCCGCGAGGCGGGCGTGGAGCTCGGCGTGGCCTTCCAGATGGTCGACGACGTGCTCGACGTGACCGTCAGCGCCGAGGAACTGGGCAAGAGTGCCGGCAAGGACCCGGCCCAGGGCAAGCTGACGGCCGTGGGGGAGCTGGGGGTCGAGGGAGCCCGCGAGGATGCACGACGACGCCTCGGCGAGGCCGTGGTCGCGTTGGAACGGTCCGGTGTCGCCGACGATCGGGTCCGCGCGCTGGCGCTTCGACTGGTGGAGCGAGGCCGCTGATGGCATCCGGGTTCACGGTCGCACCCTACGAGCTGGTGATCGCCGCCGGGGTCGGCGCCCAGCTCCTGAAGTTCGTCCTGTACGGTGTGGCGAACCGTCGCCCCTCCCTGCGGGTGCTGGTGACCACCAACGGACTGCCCAGTTTCTACGCCGTCACCCTGTCCTGCCTCTGCACCGTGGTCGCGCTCGACGTGGGGGTGCGGTCTCCGCTCTTCGCGGGGTCCATGGTGTTCTCCGGGGTGGTTCTGCACGACATCGTGCGTGTGCAGCGCTCGGTCGACCGGGGGCGCCGTTCGACGGCCCTCGTCGCGCGATCGATGGACAACGGCGAGCGCCCGGAGTGGACGCGCTCGGTGACCGAGATCCTGCGGGACCGCGGGCACCGGCCCCTGCACATCGGCGTGGGAATGGTTCTGGGCCTCCTGGCCGGCCTGGCCTGGAGGCCGGGTTGATCCCATCGGATCCGGGCTCGGCCGGAATCCGTTGTTTTCGTTATCCTTGTGCGAGTGTTCGCCCCGAGGAGCATCGATGACCAAACGAAGTCTACTGGAGCAGATCGAGTCCCCCGACCAGATCTCGGGCCTCGGCCGCGAAGAACTGCAGCAGCTCGCCGACGAGCTACGGGCCGAGATCATCGAGATCGTCAGTTCGGTGGGAGGACATCTCGGTGCGAGCCTCGGGGTCGTCGAACTCACCGTGGCCCTGCACCACGTCTACGACTCTCCGCGCGATCGGATC
>DATFKK010000164.1 GCA_035268685.1 Candidatus Krumholzibacteriia bacterium
CACCGCCGTGATCCTCCTGCCCGGCGTGCCGGCCGAGCTGCGCTGGATGTTCGAACACGAGGTCCGCCCGCGCCTGGCCGCGCACCTGGTGGCCTCGGACACGCACACGCGGCGATTGCGCACCACCGGCGTCGCCGAAGCACGCCTGGCCGAGATCGTCCGCGACGCCCTCGGCGACGATCACCACGACGGCCTCGCCTGGTGCGTGGCGTCGTACGGCGTCGACGTGCTCGTGCGCGACGACGACACCGCGCGGCTGGACGACGTCACCGCGCGGTTGCGCACCGCCTTCGGCGAAAACCTCTTCGCCGAGGGGACGGTAGACCTGCCCGAGGTCGTCGTCCGGCGGCTCACCGAGCGGGGCGAAACGGTGGCGGTGGCGGAGTCCTGCACCGGCGGGCTCGTGGGTGCCGCGCTGACCTCGGTGCCCGGCAGCAGTCGCGTGCTGCTCGGCGGCGTGATCGCCTACGCGAACGCGGTCAAGCAGGAGCAGCTCGGCGTCGACGTCGCCTTGATCGAAGAACACGGAGCGGTGAGCGACGTGGTGGCCCGGGCCATGGCCGAAGGTGTGCGCGCGCGCCTGGGGTCCACCTACGGGGTCTCGACCACCGGCGTCGCCGGCCCAGGAGGGGGCACCGAGGACAAGCCGGTCGGCACGGTGTGGATCGGCTTCGCCGACGCCGAGGGAGCCGTGGCACGGTTGCGTCGCCTGGGCGGCGACCGCTCGCTCGTGCGGCACTGGAGCGTGGCGGCGACGCTCGACGCGATCCGGCGGGGGCGGAGGGCGTTCGCGGATCGCAACGCCGGAACACGGTGAAGGCCGACGGCAGACGGTCGACACGGACAGATGCCCCGGCCCCCTACAAGCCCGTCACGGAATACCCCCGCTCCACCAGCTCCTCGTGCAAGTGGCGGATGTGGGACGGTCCTACCTCACAGCATCCGCCGAGCAGGGTGGCTCCCGACGCGAGCCACTCCAGGGCGAACGTCGCGTATTCCTCCGGGCCCAGGTCTTCGCGTGCCGTCAGCACATCGACGGTTCCACCGGGCTCCAGCGCGTCGACCGATTCGAACCCGTTCGCGTAGGCGCCGAAGGGAAGGCCCGAGCCGACCAGGGGTGGCAACGCGCGCCGAATCGCCTCCGGGGTGGAGCAGTTGAGGAGCAGACCACGCAACGGCAGCTCCCGGACTGCAGCGACCATGTCCTCCACCGGCTCTCCCGAACGCAGCGCGGCGGAGCCGTCGTCGCGGACCGTGAAACCCAGAAGCACCGGCTTTCCGGCAGACAGGGCCACCTCGGCGGCGATCCGACCTTCGCGGACGGACGACATGGTTTCGCAGAGGAAGCAATCGACCTTCGGTTGGGTCTCGACGATGGCACGGTACTGTTCGAAGCACTCGTCGTCCGAAGGCACCAGATCGGAACGGAAGCTTCCCACCAGGGGAGGCAGGCATCCGGCCAGCTGTACCGGTCCGAAGGGACAGCCGGTCGTCTGACGGGCGGCCGCCGCCAGGTCGTAGGCCTGCTCCTGCAGCGGTTCGAACCACCCGAGGTCGCCGCTCCGGGCCAGTCGGGCCGCGGTGGCCGTGTACGTGTTCAGCGTCAGGACCCGAGCGCCGGCTCGGATGAAGTCTTCGTGCACGCTCTGCACGAGCTCCGGGCGTTTCCGCATCACCTGCAGGGACCAGAGAGGGTGGGCGGGCAGCCGCGAACGCTTGTGCAGCTCCTGTCCCAGGCCGCCATCGAGCAGGACGATCTTCGTCAGAGCCTCGTTCCAGACCGCGGTGTCTTTCGCTTCATCCCTTTCCTGCGCTGTCATGGTCCATGCCGCCTCTCCGTCTCGGAAACGCCTCGCCGGAATCCGGTGGGCCCTCGACCAATCCTTCGTCTTCCGGATGGTAAGAGCAGGCGGAGGCGAACGAAAGTGAGCAGCCCGGAGCGAGCGGCGCGCGGCAGTGCTCGCCGGCAGCCTCTGCGACCGTCGGCCGATGCCCCGGCGGATCGGTGGGGTCGGGCTCGGCAGAAGCCATGGCCCCACCGGCACCGAAACGTCGCGTCTCCGGCGAAGACACTCGTTCTCCCGTGTCCCTCGGAGACCGCCATGATCTCGATCCGCATCGTCCCGGCCGTGGCCCTGGCCCTCGTGCTCTGCATCCCTGCCGTGGCCCTGGCCCTCGGCAATCCCTCGCACGCGATCTACTCGCCCGACGAAGAACAGGTCGACCGGCCGGAGCTCGCCATCGCCTCCGACGGCACCCAGTTCGTCGCCTTCGACACCAGCCCCGACGTGGGCGACGACGAGGTCGTGGTCCTGCGCAGCACCGACGGGGGCGACACCTGGTCGAGGTGGTCGACGGTGTCCGGGCCGGTGGACGTGATTCTTTCCGACCCGCGGCTCGACGTCGTCGGCGAGGGCACGGCCGACGAGCGCCTCGTACTCACGTACGTGTACATCGAGCCCGCGGTGAACACGCGGGTGATGGCCGCCTTCGCCGACCCGTCGCTGGGAGCCGGGATCTGGACCGAACACGAGGTCTTCGACCTGGGAGGAACCACGACGGGGCTGGACGACTACGACGTTGCCTTCGGTGAGGGAACCGATACCTCGGTGGCCTGCGCGGTCGCCCTCCGCAACGGTTCGACTCAGTTCGAGTGGCGGTACAACGTCTGGTTGAACCAGACCTTCGCGTTCAACCTCGAGACGGTCGTGACCACGGTCTGGCGCGACACGACGCTCGCGAGCTCGTCGGCGGAGGTGGCGCTCGCCTTCCACGACGGCGCGGGCGCCGATCGCGCCCACCTGATCATGACGGTCACCGGCCGGGACTTCGACGACGTCGAGTTCACCGACGTCTACCAGACCGGGATCGACGACAAGGGTCTGCTCACGACCTTCGATCCGGTCACGCTCGTCACCACGCGCACCTACGAGACCGCGTCGATGGACTTCATGGCCGACCCCGACGGCGACACCTTCGTGTACGTGTCCGATCCCTTCGAGGGCTTCGTGAGCACGAACGCGGGCGCGTCGTGGGTGCCCTTCACGCTGGACGGCGGGGCCACGCCCGAACTGTCGCGGCTGCATTGGCTGAGCGGCGACTTCGCGCTGTCGGGCGTGACAGGGCCCACGTTCGAGCGGCAGGGCGTCGAGTACCGTCCCGAAGGCGCGGCGACGGGCACGTGGAACGAACGGGTCCTGCTCCCGGGCCTGGGTTCGGTGACCACTCCACCGAGCGTCGCCGGCGACCCGTCGCGGCCGGGGGAGACGGCCGCCGTCGCCCGCGCCGCCACCTACCAGGTGCAGACGAGCGTGGTCAACCGCATCTGGTACAACGCCACCTGG
>DATFKK010000165.1 GCA_035268685.1 Candidatus Krumholzibacteriia bacterium
TTGACGTCGCCGATGATCGGCGACGACTCGCTGAGACCCGGCAGCGAGCGGGGCCAACCGGGGAGGACCGTACCGTCGAGCTCCTGCACGTAGACGTCGCAGCTCGAGAGGCTGTTGATGGCCACCGTGACCAGCTCGAGCTGTCCGTCACGGTCGAAGTCCGCCAGCGACACCGCGGGGTGCTTGCTGTCGCGGGCGCCGGCGACCGTGTTCAACGGCTTGGGGTATCCTGACACGACCGAGCCGTCGGGATGCCAGGCGTGCAGCAGATCGTTCTCGGTCACGAGGAAGATCTCGGGCTCGCCGTCACCCTCGACGTCGGCAATGGTCGGATGGCTCACGGTCCAACCGTTCGGGCCCACGTTCTGGGGCCAACCCGGCGCGTTGGTCCCGTCGATCTGCAGGGCCTGCACCAGGTTGTCGACACCGTCGCGGCGCGAGGTCGGCAGGATGATCTCGAGGGTGCCGTTGCCGTCCACGTCGTAGACCGCCGGCGTCGTCCGGCCGAAGGTCTCGACGTCGCGGAGCTGGAACACACCGTTCGTCTCCGGCCGGTCGTCCCCGTCGATCAGCTCCGTGCCGTCGTGGTGCCAGACGTAGGTGGTGCGGTTGGTGTTGTTCGTGATGATCTCGAAATCGCCGTCGGCGTCGAGATCGGCCACGACCGGTGTGGCCCAGGCCTTCTGGTTCATGGTCTGCGGCCAGCCGGGCAGCAGGTCCCCGTTGGCGTCGACCACCCAGACCTCGAAGTTCTCCCAGTTGGTGCCGATCAGCTCGTCGAGGCCGTCCCCGTCGAGGTCGGCCATCGCGACGCCCGACGGCGTGAAGCGCCTGGCGTCCTGGGGACCGGCGAGCGGCCCGCGGGTCTGGCTGTCGTTGTCGCCGTTGACCAGCTCGTCGCCGTTGGCGTCGAGCGCGTAGAGGTAGTCGGCACCGAAGGTCGCGACCTTCGTGCCGTCGGCGACCATGTTGCCCACCGCGATGGGTCCGGCGAGCTCCCGGGTGACCGGCAGCGGGAATCCACCTTCCAGTTGCGGCGGTGCGGTGCTCGCGCTCACGATCGGGCTCGGACCGCTCTCCACACCGGTCGAGTCGACGTAGGTGATCCGGTACGAGTAACGCGTCAGACTCGCGAGGTCGGCGTCCTCGATGAAGCCCGTACCATCGATCGTGTCGAAGAAGACCTCGGAGAACGAAGCCTCGCCGTCGGCGCGACGATACACGCGGTGCCCGCGTACGGAGGGTTCCGCGATGGCCTCGGTCCGCAACACGATACGGTCGGGCCCGAAGGTCGTGTCGAGCGTCGGAGCCGGGGGCGCGCCCGGACGGCGGAGGTCGAAGGTGTGCACCACGACCCGGCCCTCGTCGTCGGTCAGGGTCAGCTCCAAGGGATTCTCGGCCGTGACGTTCGACTCGGTCACCCGTAGCCCGGTGATCGTCCCCACCTCGCGGGTGCCGATCGGAGCCGGAGCCGTCGCCGTGCCGACGTCGATCTGAACGTCGGACGACGGACTCGTGAGCGTGGCGTCGAGCGCGTTCACCGCCGCCCCACCGTAGTTCGCCACCTCGACGACGAGGTCGAAGGTCTCGCCCTCGTCGATCACCCCGTCGCCGTCCCCGGTCACGCTGTCGTCCCACAGGATCCGTGCGACATCGATCTCCGGTGCACCGACCAGCAACTGCACCGGCTGTCGCCAGGTCTCGCCACCACTGCTCATGACGACCTCGAAGCGCAGCAGACGACCGTCCTCGGCCCCCGAGCCGATGGCGAAGATGAACGGCTGCGAACTCTTCGCCTGCCCCGAGGTCAGACCCGACAACGATCGCGTCAGCTGCACCGGCGTGATGTTCGGTGCCTCGATCGGCTGCAGTTGGAGCGAGACGCTCCCGAGATCGGCCCCACCCTGGTTGACGAAGTCGAAACCCCACTCGATCGTCTCGCCCGCCTCGGCCAGGCCGTCACCGTCGCCCGAGCCGTCGAAGACCGAGGCCGGCGTCGCACGCACGTGTCCGTTCGCACCCGACTGCACCTCGATCGTCTGGCGCACCGGGAACACGAGTCCCTGCGTGACGACCAGGTCGATGCTGCCGGCCCGATCGGCGAGTCCGTCCAGCGAAAGGGTCACCTGACCGCTGGCGTCGGTCTCGCCCACCGCGAAGCCACCGTCGGGACGCGTGAGCGCCACCGTCGCGCCCTCCACCGCACCCGAGGCACTCACGTCGACCGTCACGTCGGAGGCTCCCAGCAACACACTCGACGGCGCGGACACCAGGGCCGAGCGCGGCTCCTCGCGCCACACGCGCAAGGCGGGGTCGGTGAAGACGTGGTAGCCGAAGTGCGTCCAGCGGTGCGAACCCTCCACGCCGGTGATCGCCACCTGCTCCGATCGCGAGACGAGCTGGGCATCGCCCACGCGCACGTTCCCGTTCACGAAGATCTCGCGGTAGAACGACTGCTGGTAGACGTTGGCCGTACTCGGGAAGGCCGCACGCGAAGCGCCGATGCTCCCGACGGCTCCGCCCTCGATCTGGACGAAGCGCTCGAGCAGGCAGTCGAAGTCGAAGGCACCCGAGCTGCAGTTGAGCGCGTGCAGGAGGAAGGGCCGGTCGGGGGCGTTGTTGACCGACGTGTCGACGTCGGGCACGAAGATGTTCTGGTCGCCCACGCCCACGCTCATGTTGTAGTAGAAGCCGTGGCCGACGTGGTTGACGATTCCGAAGTTGCCGGTGCTCATGGAGTCGAGCGCGGCCTGCTTGGTCTCGAGGATCGAACCGACATAGGGCGCCGTGTTCTCGTACATGCGCCAGCTCTGCATCAGGTTGCCGCCGCCGATGATGCTGTCGAAGACGATGTCCTCGGAATAGATGGCGCCGTCGAGCGTGATCGAATCCCCCGGATTCCATGCCTGCGGGAAGAGCACCTCGCTCATGAAGAGCGCCCGGCCCACGTAGGAACGGTCGGTCGGGTTCTCGTAGGCGATGACCTTGTCGACGAAGTCCGCGGCCTGCGACAGGTTCTTGACCGGCACGCGCCCGATCGCGATCTCGGCGAGCAGATCGGCTTCGTCCCCCGTCTCGAGGAAGCTCTTGTAGGGCTCGGCGTAGATGCCGTCGCCGTCGATGTTCCAGTTGCCGTCGAGCGCGGCGAAGTACAGATCGGCCGGCACGTCGGTGAAGCCGCCCTGCGGATAGAAGCTGCTGCGGGCGTAGCGCGGCGGCAGGATCTCGGCGTCGCCACCGAGCAGCAGGTAGCTCACGCCCCACTGCTGGTAGGCGGTCCGGATGTAGTTGCGCAGGGTCTCCTGCAGGTCGCCGCCCGGCCGGGCCACGGCGACGATCTCGTCGGTGGTGACCACCGAGGTCCGAAGACCTTCCTGCGTGCGCCACGCGGCCAGACGCTCGAACTCGGGGCGCAACTCGTCGTTGGTGATCACCAGCATGTCGACCGGCTCGGGAACGATGCGCGCGACCCGGGCGAGGCCGCGGTCGTCGGCGACGCCGATCTCGAAGTCGAAACGCGCGGTCGAGGGATCGACCCCCGGCGACGGTGCGTAGGCGTCGACGTCGGCCGGATTCTCGACCACGGCGCGCACCAGTGCGGCGTCCCGATCGCGGAGACCCGACCATTCGACCGTACGGCGCACGGTGTCGTTCGAGCGGGGATCGATGCCGAGGGTCAGGCGAACCCGCGCACTGGCCAGACGCTGTACGCGACCGTCGGCCCCGACCCGCACCGGCACCACGTCGACCGACGCGACCGACCACCCCCGCATGGGATGGCTGGCGCCGACCGTCACCGGCACCGGCGGGTAGACATTCGAGCGCTCGAGCGCCGCGGCGTCGACGAAGGGATCGGGCATGGCCTTCGTGCCGTCCGACGACACGAGGTCGTCGCCCGTCGCGAGCGACGTCACGTCGACGTCCACCCATTCGGCGTCGACCAGCTCGACGGCTTCGGCCCGCGTGCCCACCGGGACCACGTACGAGTACGAGGCGCGCGGGAGCTCGGGGCGACCGGCCCGGCTCCAGGTCGACGCACCATCGACGAGAATCCGCTCGGCGTCCCCGTCGCGCTGGATCGAGTAGTCGTCTGCGTTCCAACGCAGGACGTGGTCGACCGAGGTGGCCGCCACCGCGGGGGTCGACACGGCGACGATCGCGACGAGAAGAGCGAGAACGGCGAGAGACGTGCCCGCAGTGCGCACCAGCGTGGCACCGGGACGACGATTTACGAGAGGCATCAGTCCTCCTGCGGCAAGCGGATCGGAGCTCGGGAGCAGTCCGCGCGGGGGTTCGGGCTCGGTGACGGAGGAAGGGTCGTCATGGGACGGACGACGGTGCGGTCGCTCTGGGTGTCGGTTCTACGTTCAGGGGTCCTTCCCCGGAAGGACGGAAGGGTCCGGCGTGCCGCACCCCCCGCACACGGTTCGAGTACGGGGCGGCGACGGCGACCGGGACATCGCAGTCTATCCCGACCGCGCGCCGGCTGTCAAGCCACCACCATGGTAAGGAATTATGAATAATGGGTTTACGGCGATCAGCGCGGGTCGCCGGACACCCGATCGGCGCGTCGGAGAACGTGGGTCCCCACGTCGAAGGACCGTGTGCCGGCCCCGTCGCCCGGGTCGATCTCGACCGGACCGTCGCCGAAGTTGCGGACCACCCGCCAGGGCCCGCGCTCGATCACCGACCAGCCGCGCCGCCACAACTGGCCGACCTCGGCGTCGACCAGGCACCGCACCGGGCCGTCGGCGCTCAGCTGTCGCACGAGCGCCTGGAGGTGCTCCCAGCCGGCCCGAGCGACGGGTTCGTCGTAGGAGACCAGTTGCACGCGGTGCACCGAGACGATCCCCGGCTTCCCCTGTTCCCAGGCGGCACGCACCGCGGCGACGGCCGCGCGCGCGCCCTGCGGCGCGTCGGTGGAGGAATCGCCGTAGGGCTCCAGCCGCGCCGGCCGATCGAGGTAGACGAAGCGGGCCCTCCATCGGTCGCCGACCCGTTCCACGACCTTCCGGACCCGGCCCCAGGGCGTGGTCGGATCGACGCGACCGTCGACCTGCTCGCGCTTCGCCTGGACCACCTGGACCCCCAGATCGGCCCAGGCCGACTCGTCCTCCGCTCCCCAGCGGTAGTCGGGAGCGATCACCGACACCGGCGAACGCCCGAAGCGCGTGCGGAAGCGACCGACCGCCGCCCGGGCGATGTCCCGGGCGCCGTCCGGATCCGAGCCCGACAGTTCGGTGCCCCGCAGCCATCCGCGGTAGGCCATGGTGTCGAAGCGGCGCGCCCGGGCGGCCAGGGGATCGCCGGCGGCCCGGGCGGCCGCGTACTCCGGCAGATCGAAGTGCGTGAGTCCGTGCAGCTCGGGCCGGTACACGCCGGCCGCGATCGCCGCGTCGACCGCGGCGTCCAGTCCCGGGCGCCCGTAGCGCCCCGGATCGTGGCCGGACGGGTGGACCGGCCAACCGTGCGGAGCGTTCCCCGGGCCTCCGGCGCGGACGGTCGGACCGGCCAGCACGGTGTTCGCCTGCAACACGAGGGGCAGGCCGTCGGCATCGCGCAGACGCAGCAGACGCACCCGCAACGAATCGATCTCGGCCGCCGTCTCCAGCCCGCTGCGCGCATAGGCCCGCAGCTTCGGGGGAACGCCGTCGGCCAGGTCGGCGAGCGAGTCGGCCGCGGCGCGGTCGGGGAACCATCCCTCGAATCCCCAATCGTCGCTCTGCAACACGATCACGCGCCAGGCCCCGAAGTCGGTCTCCGACGCGGTGCGCGCGTGCCAACTCCACGCCACGCCCAACGCGATCCCCACGACCGGGATCAGGATCCACCACCACCGACGCATCACGCTGCCGCTCCCGTCGCGAAGACCTCGAAGGAGTACCGACCGTAGCGCATTCCGTGTTCGGCGATCGAGTCCGCGATGGCGTCGAGCCGTTCGCGGCAGTCGCGATCGCACGCGTGGTGCGTGCGCAGCCAGCGCACCGGGGCGAGGGGATCGTCGACCCGCGTCGAATTCTCGGCGTCGCCACGGCAGACGGGATCGCCCAGGTGCGCGCGCAGCTCCCGGCTCACCCGATCGATGCGGCGCGCGGCTCCGCGGCCGGGGACGATGTCGGCCAACAGCGACAGGACCTCGCGGTAGTTCACCTCGGCCGGATCGCGTCCGACGGGTGTGTCCTCGAGCACCACCACCCGTCCCCCCGGGGCCAGACAGTGCACGCACGACTCCGCCGCCCGCGCGCGATCGGACGAAGGAAGATGGCGCAGCACGTCCCCGAACACGACCACCCCGACCGAGGCCGAGGCGAAGGGGAGCTCGCGGAGGTCGGCGAGGACGTCGAGACCGTCGCAGCGCGGATCGTGATCCAGGGAGACGACCGCCCAGCCCAGTGAGCGCAGGTGCACGCTCAGGCGACCGTCGCCCGCTCCGGCCTCGACCACGGGGCCGAGGTCCGCAGCCCGGGCGAGCTCATCGCGAAGGTTCGTCGGGAAGGGCCAGAACGACATCGTCGGCTGCCGCCGGGGCCGAGGGGGATTCCGTCGACGCCACGTCGTCGGCTTCCGATCCACCGGCCCTCGTGGCGGGACGCGGAGCCGGGGCCGCATCGGGCTCGGTCCGGTGTCTCCGGTAGGCCTCCATCTCGATCACCTCGGCCAGGCGCTGACCCGGATCCACGGGCACCAGGGTCGCATGGACTCCCATCAGGTACCCCAGGATTCGTGCCGGCCCCGGGTGGCGATCGCGCTGGATCGAGTAGGCGAGTTCGATCGCCGCGCCCGCCGCCGCCGCCACGGCCAGGACCCCGGCGCTCGGAGCCCCCAGCACCAGCGCACCCGTGGCCGCCGCCGACAGCGACACGAACCACAGGCACACCGTGGCCCGGAACGGCGAGGTGCCCAGCTCCAACAACCGGTGGTGCAGGTGCTCGGCGTCGGGACGGAAGATGCTCAGCCCGCGACGCCAGCGTCGCAGGATGGTGGTCGCGGTGTCGAGAACGGGCACGAGCATGGCGAAGGCCGCGATGCCCGGCGCGGTCGGCGTGCGTTCGGCCAGACCGAGCACCAGGCCCGCCAGCCACAGACCCAACAACATCGACCCGGCGTCGCCCAGGAAGATGCGGTGGCGCGAGAGATTGTCGCGCAGGAAACCGAGGACCGTTCCGAGGAAGGCGCCGATCCACAGGGCGCCCACTGGATCGACCCCGTGCACGGCCACCATCACCGTACCGGCCACGATGGCCACGATGCCCGAGGCCAGTCCGTCGAGTCCGTCGATCAGGTTCACCGAGTTGATGAACCCCAGGTACCAGAACAGCGTGAGCGGCCCGGCCATCACGCCCAGCTCCACCACACCGACGCCCGGAAGCCACACCTGTTCGAGCGTCAGGCCACCCGCCATGGGCAACGACACGACCAGCACCTGCCCCAGGAGCTTTTTCTCGGCGTGCAGGCCGAAGCGGTCGTCCAGGGCACCGAGCACGATGGTTCCCAGTCCGGCCAGACCGAGTGCCACCATGGCGCCGACGGGGAAGGGGGAACCGATCCAGTGGAAGAGTCCGATCGCGGCCACGACTCCGGTGCCGTAGACGGCCAGTCCGCCGCTGCACGGCACCGCGCACTTCTGCCGACGGCGCCAGCTCGGATGATCCACCAGACCCCAGGACAACCCGGCGCGCCGCGCCACGGGCAGGATCAGCTGCGTGAGCACCACCGTGGCCAGCACCACGAGAGTGAGTCGGGGGAGCAGCTCCATGGCCCCTTCTACCTCCGTCTTCCGGGACGGATCTCGCGCAGAGCTTCGATCGTGGCTCCTGCGCACCGCGACCAGGAGAACTCCCGTGCGCGGCTCCGACCCCGCTCGGCGAGCGAGCGCCGAAGTCCTCGGTCACCGACCAGGCGGGCCATGGCGTTCTCGATCTCTCCGGTCTGCACCGGATCGACCAGGAGCGCGGCTCCACCGGCCACTTCTTCGGTCGCCGTTCCGCGGGAGGTGATCACCGGACAACCCCGGGTCATCGCCTCGAGAATGGGAAGTCCGAATCCCTCGTACAGCGAACAGAACAAGAGCCCGAGGGCCTTGTCGTATTCGTCGCGCAACTGCTCGGTCGTCAGGTAACCCAGGCGCCGCACCCGCGACGGATCCGAATGATCCGCCAGCGCGCGTTCGATCGCGGCATCGCGCCAGCCCTTTCCGCCGACGAGGCGGAGGCTGGGGAACGTCGCGTCGTGACGACACAGATTTCCGTGGGCCGAGAGGATCCTGACCAGGTTCTTCCGCGGTTCGAGCGTCCCGACGAAGAGGAGGTCGCGGCGCCGATCGGCGATCGGTTCCGGCCGTGGATTCTCTTCGTCTTCGTGCGCAAGGAAGGTCGGCGAGACTCCTTCGGGTGCGATCCGGATGGACGGGCCGACATCGGGCATCCAGGCCTCGATCTCGTCGGCAACGGTGCGGGTGCTCACCAGGACCCGCGCCGAACGTCGGATCGATTTGCGTACCAGAGTGCGGTAGTAGGTGCGTTTCGCCCAGGTGGTGGTTTCGGGGTGCCGCCGGAACGCCAGGTCGTGGACCATGACCGCCCGTTCGAAGGAGCCGGTCAGGGGAGCCACGAAGTTCGGCGCCAGAACGACGTCCGCAGATTCCGTGCTGGCACAATGCGACACGATCGTGTGATTGGCAACCATTCGTCCCCACGCGTCCTCGCGCCACAGCCGTACGTGCCGCACCTCGATGCCCGACCCGGCCGGCAGGAATCCGAAACATTCCGGGTGCGGGGCCAGCACCACCAGCTCGAGATCGCCGGGCGCCACCTGGCTCCAGCCGCGCACGAGTTCGCGCGTGTACACCCCCACCCCGGTCGGATCCGGGGTCACCTGCAAGGCCGGCAAGACGATTCGCAAGAATCACACCACCCGGGGAATCCTGCTCCCCGACGCGACACCGGCGCCGAAGAGCATCCAGAGATGCGGCAGGTCCCACTGACTGAACGTCAAGAGTTGGACTAGAACCCCCGCGATCGCGCAGGCCGCCACCACGGCGGCCGCCGATGGGCGGCTGCCGACGGGAACCAGCCGGCGCAGGGCCGGCCCGAGGCATCCGAGCCACAGCACGAGTCCGATCAGGCCGGTCTCGGCCAGGAGCTGAAGGGGCAGACTGTTCGTCACCGGCCACCCGAAGTGGGCCGCGCCCCCGCCCTCGGGCGCCCGTTCGAAGTACCAGAAACCGAAGCCCCCGAAGCCGACGCCGTGGATCGGGTGTTCCCGGAAAAGCTCCCAGGCGACTCCCCACGACCAGAAACGAGTCAGGTTGGACATGTCGTGCCCGACCGCCGACTGCGCGACGCGCTGGGCCACGATGCCGGGCACCTCGTGCCAGCCCACCCCGGTGAGAACGGGCCAGGCCACGGCCCCCAGGACCACGATCGCGACCAGGCCCAGCGCGAGAAGGCGTCGATCCGGAGCGGGGAGCCGGCCGGTGAGCATGGCCACGGCCACCAGCCCCGCGACGGTCGCCGCGCCCACCCAGGCGCCCCGTGAGAAGGTCATGACCAGGCACAGCAGTCCCAGCGCACCCAGGACCGCACGCGCCACCCGGCCGGTGCCCCGCGACACGACCGCGGCCGCCAGGGTCACGGGCAGCACGGCCACGAGGTAGCTGCCGAAGTGCAGGGGCTCGGGGAAGGGTCCCCGCATGCGCGGGATCCCCACGAACCGGTCGCCCAGGTAGAGTTCGGCGCTGCCGGCCGCGATCGACGGATTGCTCGAGCTCAGTCGCTCCAGCCACGACGATCCGGGGATCTGCAGGTGGAAGGTGACGGCCTGCACCAGGCCGGCGAGCACCGCGATCGCCAGGCCGATGGAGGCCGCGCGTTCGAGCCCACGCCAACCCGCGCGCCGCACGACCTGCGCGTAGGCCAGGGCGGCGGCCGCGAAGAAAGCGAGGAGCACCGTCTGCTTCAGCCCCTTGCTCCACGGCGCGTCCCCGGCCAGCCCGACGACGTCGCGGGTCCACAGCGACGCGGTGCTGAGCGCCGTCCACCCCAGGGCCACGGCCACGAGCCAGAGCCCCGTCCGATCGGGCTCGTGCGCGGGCTCGTGGTCGCGCGCGGGCTCGTGTCGGAGGACGTCGATCGCGGCCAGGACGATCACGACCAGCAACACGGGATACGCCGGCTGGACACCGGCGCCGAGGGCACGCCCTGTCGTCGCCTGGACCAGACCCACGCCCGCCCAGGGGGCCAGCACCAGGCCGGCCTGCGCCCACCGTTCCATGCTCCGTGCCATCGTGCTCCCGTCATCGGACGACCCGCCGTGCGCGGCGCGGCATGTCTAGCACGCGCGGACCCGGCCGTCGACGTCGAGCTCGGCGCTCAGTCCTCGGGCCGGCGCCGGCGCCGTACCGATTCGTAGGGGCGATCGAGGCGGCGGCGCACCGAGGACGCGCGCCAGAACAGGAGCACGATCATCACCAGCATGACGCCGGTCACGATCAGGCCCTGCCGGCCGGGCAACACCGACGACCGCTCGGGCAACGTGACCACGATGCTCTCGGGCGTGACCGCGTAGTCGCCGCTCCGCGCGAGCAGGGTGAACTCGCGCGCGTCCAGGAGCAGGGGACGGGCGATCGATCGCTCGCGGGGTGTCCAGTCGAGCGGCTCCTCGCCCTCGCGGGCGAAGAGTCGGGTGCGTTCGGTGGTGAAGCTCACCGCGCCCTCGGACCGCGTGCCGACACCCGGCTCGAGGCGCAGCAGGTGCTCGGCGGCCCACGAGAGCCGCGTGCCGTCGGGACGCCGATGCGTGCGCGCGTCGTCGAGGTCGACCCCGTGGACCTCCACGGTCACGAGCGCCGGGGCTGCGTCCGTGGCCGTCGTGTCCTGCGCCCCCACGGGGGCGGCCGCCGCCGCCGCGAGACCGACCGCCAGCAACCACGACCCCGCCTGCGCGCGCAGACCGTTGCGCCGGACCGACCTCCGCTGCCCCGACCGCCGCGCGCCGGCCAGCATCGACTGCAGGACCTGACCGAGCAGACCCCGCGTGTCGGGCGTCGACCACGCACCGGGTCGCTGCAGCAGCTCGGGCCGGGGCGCGGTTTCCACCGACTCGAAGGCCTCCCGGGCGACCGCCCGGACTTCCGACAACGGAGGACCGTCGTCACCAGCCGGCGGCAGGAGGCAACGGACCTGTCGAGGACCCAGCGACCAGGTGAGGAGACCGAGCAGGTAGGTGGAACGCAGTCCCACCGCCCCGGGACGGGGCAGGTCCCAGAGCAGCAGGTCCGGTCCGGGTTCGTCGGCCGAGGCCGGTCGCAGGCGGGCGAGCTGGGACTCGCGCACCGGACCGTGGTGGTAGACCACCAGG
This sequence comes from Candidatus Krumholzibacteriia bacterium, assembly GCA_035268685.1. Classification (NCBI taxonomy): domain Bacteria; phylum Candidatus Krumholzibacteriota; class Candidatus Krumholzibacteriia; species Candidatus Krumholzibacteriia bacterium. The sequence goes on from DATFKK010000165.1 coordinate 11,359, forward strand.
GGCTGCGTGCGATCGTGGCCCAGTTCGAGGTCGACCGTCTCGGTGCCCCGGCTGAGCAACACGCTCGGCAGGTTCATGTCCGACGCCGCCTGCTGCACCGCCCGGGCCGCGTGCGCGGTCGACCCGGGGTCCTCACCCGCCACCACGATCAGGCGCGACCGCGGTGCGTCGGCGTCGAGGTACGTGCGTGCGACGGCTTCGAGCCGGCTGTGCCGGCCACGTTGGATCATCGTCGTTCCTTCCCCGCACCCGGGCCGTCAGGCGCTCGCCATGCTCGGCACCGTGAGCACCGAGTTGAGCTGACCGTAGCTGTTGCGCACCCGTTCCGGATTTTCCGGATCGACCTTCCACACTCCGTCGACGATGTATTTGTACTCGAACACTCCGGATTCCAGCGGCAGTTCCAGCCGCCAGATTCCGTCTCCGGACCGTTCCAGAGCAATGCCCTCGACCGACCAATCGGTGAAGTCGCCCGTGATCGCGACCTCGCGCGCGGCCGGCAGTTCGACCTCGAAACACACGCCCGCGGTCCGGGCCCGCGGTCCGTGCAGCAGCGCGTCCCAGGCGTCGACCCCGTCGACCTCGAGGTCGGCGGGCAGCGACCAGAACTCCTCGGCGAGGCCCTGGAAGTCCAGCACCGCGCGGCAGCGGCGGTCGTGATCGTCGACGGGCCGCCCCAGGTCGGCGGCCTCGCGCAGACGCACCGTGCGGTGGATCTGCGTGTCGAGCAACGAACCCGGGTAGTTCATGGCCAGGCGTTCGAGCAACTCGCGACCGAACCGTGTGCGCAGGTCGAAGCCGTTGGCCAGGATGTGCATGCGCACGTGGTGGCCGCGCTCGTCCTCGAGCAGGCAAAGGGTCTCGCGCAACCGCTCCACCGCGTCCATGGTGAAGCGGCCCGGATCCACGGGAACCAGGGCCTCGGCGCTGGCCATCAGGGCGTTGAAGGTGAGCAGCCCCACGTTCGGCGGATTGTCGACGAACACGATGTCGTAGGGCATCTCGCTGCGCGCGAAGACCTCGACCAGTCGCTGCACGCGGCGCTCCTCGCCCGACAACTCCTGCTCGACCGTGCTCAACGCCACGTCCGTGGGGACGAGGTCGAGCTGCTCCTTGATCTCGTGGCGAACGTCTTCGACGAGAACGTCACTGGTGAGGTACAGGTCGCGAGTCGAGAGACTGAACTCCGCCGGCATCAGTCCCATTCCGATGGTCGCGTGACCCTGCGGGTCGTTGTCCACCACCAGCACCCGTGCTCCGAGGTTGGCCAGGGCCGAGGCGAGGTTGACCGTGATCGTGGTCTTCCCGCACCCGCCCTTCTGGTTCGCCACCGACACGATGCGCATGAGCCCTCCCGGGTTCCGAGAACGAACACTCGGCCGAAGGGGTCACCGCAGAGGCTCAGCGGTGCAGCGCGGGAGGTATGCCCCGTGACCGGCGGCGGAACGCGCCGCCCTTCCGCACGTGAGGCGCGCGGACGAACGTGGGGCTGCGGGCCGGTGGAGCGGCGGCCCGTGGGGCGATTCGTCGGCACTTCCGGAAACAACACGTGTCGGAAGCCTTCGAATCCGCGTGCACATTCCCTTTCTGTTCCACCTCTGTCAACACCGAATTCCAGTGCGAAGCAGTTCTGATCGGGATCCCGGAAACGGGAGTCTCCGGGCCCGACGCGGGCCCGCTCAGGACCACCACGGACGGCACGCGAAGAAGACCAGGACACCCACCACCACGCCTCCGAGCACCTCGGACCAGGTGTGGCCCACGAGCTCGCGCAGACGGCGGGCGTCGACGTGCATGGCGTGATCGCTGACGAACTCCTCGATCATCTCGTTGAGCACGCGGGCCTGGTGGCCCACCTCCTGGCGCAGACCGGTGGCCTCGAACACGAAGTAACCGCTGAAGACCAGGGCGACCGCGAACATGCTGCTCTGCACGCCCTCCTGCGCGCCGACCGCGATGGTCAGCGTGGTGACCAGCGAGGTGTGGCTGCTGGGCATGCCGCCGGTGTCGAAGGCGCGGCGCCAGTCGAGGTGGCGCTCGACCATCAGCACCCAGAAGGGCTTGAGGGCCTGCGCGGCCAGCATGCTGAGGATCGCGGCCACCAGGGCCGGAGCCACGGGCATCGATTCGTTCATGGGCGGCGGCGGCTCGGGCAAAGGGATGGATCGGGATCGGAGACGTTAGCCACGCCGGCGGCCGGGGTCAACGACACCCCTACTCGTCGAAGGGCTCGCGATCGCTCAGCGGACCGCTCTCGAAGGTCGCCAGGTGCAGATAGAGGCCGGGCAGCAGGAGGTTGCGATCGACGAAGGCGAACGCGTCGAGCACGCGCTCACCGCCTGGAATCCGCTCGATCCACGGTGCGAGCCAGTGGTGCGGCTTGAGTTCGACTCCCACGCCCCACTCCTGGCGCAGTTCGTCGATGTCGAGACTGGTGACCCCGTAGGTGCCGAACACGCGCAGCCAGGGTCGCTCGACCGGACCGATCGCGTAGCCCAGTCCCCAGCGCTGGTTCGGGTAGTCGTGCCAGATACGCGTGAAGGGGCCGGTCTGGTCGTCGGGCTCGGTGAGCAGGCTCCAGTCGTCGTAGCCCAGTTCGAGCGTGAAGCGACGCAACCACGGATGCCGTTCGCGCCACGTCGGCCCCTCGCTCACCAGCGCCGCGCCCGCCGCGTTGGCCACCGGGTCGACCCAGTCGAAGCGCACGCCCGGCATGAAGCCATTGATGATCTCCATGTACAGCAGCGAGCCGAACGCCGCCGACCACGCGCCGTGCACGCGTGCGGTGCGGTCGTCGGCGCCCGTCCAGAGGTGCAACTGCGTGAACAGGAGTCCGGTGTGCTTGGTCGCGTAGACGTGGCCGAAGACGTCGATCAACCACGCCGACTCGAGCCGCATGACCCGGAACTCGTCCTCGAGGCCCAGCCGGCTGCCGATCTTCGCCGCTCCGCCGTACAGGCCGCCGTAGGCACCGGCGACGGTGAGGCGGCGCCAGGAGGGTGCGGGGGTGGCGGGGGCGGGGGCGGTGGGGTCGTCGGGGCGGATCTTGAGGGGGTTCGGGGTGGGGCTGGGTGCGGGAGTGGGCGGTTCCGCGGTGGAAGTCGGTTCGTCGGCGGCGGTCACTTCCGCGGCGGAAGTCGGTTCGTCGGCGGTGGTCACTTCCGCAGCGGAAGTCGGTTCGTCGGAGGCAGTCACTTCCGCAGCGGAAGTCGGTTCGCCCGAGGCGGCCACTTCCGCAGCGGAAGTCGGTTCGGCGGCGGTGGTCACTTCCGCAGCGGAATCGAGCAGGTCGGCGCGCCAGGCGCCGGCGGCCGCTGGAGCGCGTCCCGCGGTCGCGGCGGAACCACCCGCGGTCGCGACGGATCCGCCGCCGGACGACGCCGGGGACCCACCACCGGACGCCATCGTGGAAGCCGGGCACAGCAACCCCACCACCAGCGCACACGCGACGCACGTGGCGATCGTGCGGACCCGCGGACGGCGACGTCGCTCCATGAGGGCAGCGTTATCGCAAGTCACGCGCCATGGCGAGGAAGGATTCCGCCCGCGGGTCGGCGGGCGCGTTGCGGCGGCGGACGGTGCAGATGGTGCGCACGGCCACCGGCCCCCCTCGACGACGACGCAGGGATTCGGGTCCGGACTCGGCCACCGCGGCCGGCAGCACCGACCAGCCGAAGCCCAGGGCGACCATCTGGCGCAGGACCTGGGGATTGCCCGACTCCAGACGCACGCGCGGGGTGATCCCACGCTCGTGCAGGCCCACGTCGATCCGCTCGCGCGTGTGGCTGCCCGGTGGGTACAGCAGCCAGTCGGCGTCGGCCGGATCCTCGCGGCGGCGCGGCGGTGCGTACAGGTACAGGGGTTCGTCGGTGAGCGTCTCGCGGAGGACGTCGTCGGGCGGGTCGCCGTCGTCCACGACCACGGCCAGATCGAGTTCGAAGCGCTGGAGCGCACGCTCCAGGCTGCTGCTCGGTGCCACCGTCAGGCGGAGGTCGACGTCGGGGGACTCGTCGCGGAAGCGGCGCACGGCCTGCGGGAGCAGGTACAGACTGCCCGCGTCGATCATCCCGACGCGCAGGGCGCCCGCCCGGCCCTCGCGACGGCGGTCGAGGGCTTCGGAGAACTCCTCGGCGCGGGCCAGGACCTCGCGGGCGAAGCGCACCGTTTCGTGGCCCTCCTCGGTGAGACGGCGGCGCCGACCGTCCCGTTCGAACAGCGACACGCCCAGCCGGCGCTCGAGCTCGGCCATCGACTGCGACAGCGCCGGCTGGCTCAGGTTCAGGCGCTGCGCCGCCCGCGCCCAGGTCGGGCTGCGCTCGATCTCGCGCAGGTAGGCCAGTTGTTGCAGGTGCACGTTCAGGCCTGCGGGCCGACGGTCGGGCACGGTCGCCTCCTCGGGCTGCCGGTATCTGTTCCGGACATTCGAACTGTGAGTGAGGATAAATCCAATGGATCGAAGTGTCGACGTCGCCTAGTTTCCACCGCGAACCGGAGCACCACAGGACAGGGCTCCGGCGTCGTCATCGACCATGGAGGATCGACGTGAGCGACCCGATCGACATTCGCCCCGCCGGCGGCCGGCTGGGCATCCTGACGCCCGGCATGGGCGCCGTGGCCACCACCTTCTTCGCCGGCGTGCTCAGTGTGCGCAAGGGTCTGAGCAAGCCCATCGGTTCGCTGACGCAGATGGGCACCATCCGGCTCGGCAAGCGCACCGACGAGCGCGCGCCGATGATCAAGGACTTCGTGCCGCTGGCCGGACTGGACGACGTGGTCTTCGGCGGCTGGGATCCGATCTCGGACAACGCCTTCGAGGCCGCCATGAACTGCGGCGTGCTCGAGGAGCGCGACCTGCTGCCGATCAAGGACGAGATGTCGGCCATCGAGCCCATGAAGGCCGTGTTCAGCAACGACTGGGTCAAGAAGCTCACGCCGAACCACGTGAAGTCCGAGACCAGCAAGTGGGACCAGGCCGAGGCCCTGCGCCAGGACATCCGCGACTTCAAGCAGAAGAACAACTGCGATCGCCTGGTCATGGTGTGGTGCGCGAGCACCGAGGCCTACCGCGAGCCCACCGAGGTCCACGCCACCGCGGCGAAGTTCGAGAAGGGCCTGAAGGAGAACGACCCGGCGATCTCGCCGAGCCAGATCTACGCCTGGGCTGCGCTCATGGAGGACGTGCCCTTCGCCAACGGCGCGCCGAACCTGAGCGTGGACCTGCCCTGCATGATCGAGCTGTCGCACGAGCGTCAGGTGCCGATCGCCGGCAAGGACTTCAAGACGGGCCAGACCCTGATGAAGACCATCCTCGCGCCCGGCTTCAAGGCGCGCCTGCTGGGCATGAGCGGCTGGTTCAGCACCAACATCCTGGGCAACCGCGACGGCGAGGTGCTCGACGATCCCGAGAGCTTCAAGAGCAAGGAAGTCAGCAAGCTCGGCGTGCTCGACACCATCCTGCAGCCCGAGGCCTATCCCGACCTGTACAAGGACCTCTACCACAAGGTGCGGATCAACTACTATCCGCCGCGGGGGGACAACAAGGAGGGCTGGGACAACATCGACATCTTCGGGTGGATGGGATACCCGATGCAGATCAAGGTCGACTTCCTGTGCCGCGACTCGATCCTGGCCGCGCCCATCGTGCTCGACCTGGCCCTGTTCATGGACCTGGCCCAGCGCGCCGGCAAGCGCGGGATCCAGGAGTGGCTGAGCTTCTACTTCAAGAGCCCGCAGGTCGCGCCGGAGCTCTACCCCGAGCACGACATCTTCATCCAGCAGACCAAGCTGAAGAACACCCTGCGCCACTGGATGGGCGAGGACCTGATCACCCACCTGGGGAACGAGTACTACCCCGAGTAGGCGTGCCGGACGCCGAGGTGTGGAAGAGAAACGGGGCGGCCGAGTGGTCGCCCCGTTTCGCGTTCCGTGGCACCGCCCTCGGGCGGCACTGGGAGGCGGAACGTACTAGCTGGCCATCTTCTCCGGCTCGGGATCCATGTCGACCGTCGTCGCGCGGGGGCGCCGGGCCCGATCGCGGTACACACCGGCGAGGACACCTCGCACCACGACCAGGGTGAGCAGCCAGCCGCCCACGACCAGGCCCGTCCAGATCAGCCAGACCTGCGTGCTGGCGCCGAAGTCGGCGGCGAGGAAGATCATGGCCAGCGGTGCGAGCCAGCCGCGGCCCATCATCGACTTGAAGTCGGGCAGGGCGGGCTCGCCGCGCTTGACGCGTAGATGGGCTCCGATCGACCACACCAGGGCCGACGTGGCGAGGGCGAGAGCGAGAATGACGATGGCGTATACGGGAAACATCGAATCCGTCCGTTTCGGTGGCAGGTCGTCCGAGGGCGCGTGGCGAGCGCGCGTCGAGTTGTTCGCACCGGTGGCGAGGCCGGTGTGATTCCGAGAACAGTACGGCGCATCGGCCTCGGCGTACCATGGTGCATGTGAACCAAGATAGCCCAGGACGCGCCCCGACGTGCGACGGGTCACAACAACGAAACGCGCCCCCGGCCGAGGGACCGGGGGCGCGCCTCATCTCTTTCGCACCCTTGCCTCTGGGAGGCTCTCGCTTGGCTCTCGGAATCAGCGCTGGCGGACGCCGACTGCATCACGTCCCCCCGCGCCTGTCCTGGAAACACCCTCGATCACCGAGAGTTCCACGGCGACCGCGGATTTTTCCGTGGACCGCCGGGAGGCCGGCGCGGCCGGCCGCTCGCGCAGGCAGACCGGGTCGCCGGTGTAGTCCGGAACCAGGCTGCGCAAGTGCTCGACGACCTGCGGAGCGTGGCCCTCATGGGCCCAGTCGACCAGGGTGTCGATCCGCTGCCAGAGCTCGGTGAGCCGCCCGGCGCCACGCGGGGCGCGCAGGATCCCGGGGTGCTCAGTGGCCTGCGGCTCCTCCTGCTCGGTCCAGAGCTCCTCGTAGAGCTTCTCGCCCGGCCGCAGGCCCGTGAACTCGATCTGGATGTCACGCCCCGGCTCGAGACCGCACAGACGGACGAAGTGCCGCGCCAGGTCGAGGATCCGCACCTGTTCGCCCATGTCGAGCACGTAGGTGCTGCCCTCGCCGTCCATGGCCGCGGCGAACAGCACCAGCTCGACCGCCTCGGGGATGCTCATGAAGTAGCGGCGCATCTCCGGGTGGGTGACCGTCACCGGCCCGCCGCGGGCGATCTGCTTGCGGAAGACCTGCATGACCGAGCCGTTGCTGCCCAGCACGTTGCCGAAGCGCAGGGTGGTGAAGTGCGTCGCCGAGCGCTCCTGCAGCTCGGTCACCACCAGCTCGGCCACCCGTTTGGTCGTGCCCATGACGCTGGTGGGCCGCACGGCCTTGTCCGTGGAGATCAGCACGAAGCGCTCGACACCGTGGGCCGCGGCCAGCTCGGCCACGTGACGCGTGCCCAGCACGTTGGTACGCACGGCTTCCTCGGGGAAGTGCTCGAGCACCGGCACGTGCTTGTAGGCGGCGGCGTGGAACACCACTTGGGGCGCGTGCGTGGCGAAGACCTCGTCGAGGCGCTCGCGGTCGCGGATGTTGCACAGCACCGGCCGCACCCCCACCGGCCCGGCCAGCGCGCGCAGCTCGTGCTCGAGCTCGAACAGCGCGTTCTCGTTGACGTCGAGGGTGATCAACGTGTCGGGCTCGTGGGCCACGATCTGCCGGCACAGCTCGCCGCCGATCGATCCGGCCGCGCCGGTGACCAGTACCGTGCGCCCGCGCAGCAGGCGGTCGACCTCGCCGTGGTCGGTACGCACCGGCTCGCGCTCGAGCAGTTCCTCGAGCGTGAAGTCGCGCAGCTCGGCGATCCCGGCCCGGCCGGTGAGCAGCTCCTCCATGGCGGGGATGCGCTTCACGGGCAGGCCCGTCTGCCGGGCCAGGGCGCGGATCTGGCGCATGCGATCGTGCGAGAGGCCGCAGATGGCGACCAGGATGGCGTGGGCGCGGCGATCGCGGACCACGCGGCCCACGTCGTCGATGCGGCCGTCGACCGGCACGCCGTGGATCGAGCGCCCGTGCTTCGACACGTCGTCGTCGACGAAAGCCACCGGGCAGAGTTCGCGCGATCCGGCGCGCTTGAGTTCGCGCACCACCGCCTCGCCGGCGTCGCCGGCGCCGATGACCACCACGCGGCGTTCTTCGGAACCGTGGCGGACGACTTCGAAGACCAGCCGTGGCCCCACGCGCACGGCGGCCAGCACCAGCGTGCCCAGGAAGAAGTCGATGGCCACCACCGACAGCAGCCACGGCGGCGCCGGGGCCACGAGCGCGATCACGGCCAGCGCCACGCTCGACACGACGGTGGCGTGGACGGTGGTGACCAGGTCACCCAGCCCCGCGTAGCGCCACAGCCCGCGGTGGACCCGCAGGCCGACGAACACGAGGCCCTTGACGGCCAGCGCGACGGCCAGTCCCTGCCCGAACCACGGCGCCCATTCCCCGGAGGGAAGGCCGAGCTTCAGCAGAAAAGATCCGACATAGCTGGTGACGACGGCGAGCGCGAGGAGGCTCGCCACCATGGCGTCACGACGACGCCCGGACGGGGGGCTCAGCACCATGCGAGAGACGTCCTTCGGTTCGACCCGACGAAGCGGGAACGAGAATCCGGCCTGGGCAGGGCGCGCCGCCAGGGGCTGGCAATGACCGTTCCAGGCGGGAGGGAGCCGGAAAACGTCTGATTCGGCGGCGCACGCTATGCCGCGGCCGAGGACTGGTCAAGCCTTCGTTCCGGATCGGCAAAGGGCTGATCACACCCGAGACACGGATCCAATCGGGTGTCACGGTTTCCGAACGGATTCCCCCATCCCGGCTGTCATCCGTGATTGACAGTGTCCCCGGCCGGCCCTAGCCTGCCGGCCAACTCGTTGTCGGGCCCGGACTTGGTCCGCAGCGAGGCCCTCCACCCCGGAGCGATGCCGTGGAGCCGGTCCCCTTCCACGTGCCGACCGTCGACGACGCCGACATCCCCGGCGTGCTCGAGGTGCTGCGCAGCGGTTGGATCACCACCGGCGCCAAGGCCCGGGCCTTCGAGGAGGCCTTCGCTGCCCACGTGCGCGGCGATTCCGACGACGAGATCCACACCCTGGCCGTGAGCAGCGGCACCGCCGCCCTGCACCTGGCCCTGGAGGCCGCCGGCGTGGGGCCGGGCGACCGCGTTCTGGTGCCCGTGTGGACCTTCACCGCCACCGCCGAGGTGGTGCGCTACCTCGGCGCCGACCCCGTGTTCTGCGACGTCGACCCCACCACCCTGAACCTGGGAACCGAGGAGATCGACGATGCCCTGGCCTGGCTGCGCCCCAGCGAGCAGGAGGCGGTGAAGGCCGTCATGCCCGTGCACTTCGGCGGCCTGCCCTGCGACATGCGGGCGATCGAGGAGCGGGCGTGTGGCAGCGAGTGGAGCGTGATCGACGACGCGGCGCATTCCTTGCCTGCGCGTCACGCGGGGCGGTCCGTCGGACGCTGGGGCCGCGCCAGCGCGTTCAGCTTCTACGCGACCAAGACCCTGTGCACCGGCGAGGGCGGTATGGTCGTCACCCGCGACGCCGACCTGGCCGCCCGCATGCGCGTGATGCGCCTGCACGGGATCAACCGCGACGCCTTCGACCGGTATCGCAGCGAGAAGCCGGCGTGGTACTACGAGATCGTGGCACCGGGGTTCAAGTACAACATGGGCGACATCGCAGCGGCACTGGGACTGAGCCAGCTCGAGCGGTTGCACGACTTCCGCGACGCCCGCGCGCGCATCGCCGCGCGCTACCACGAGGCCTTCGCCGGAGTGGACGGCCTGACCACCCCACCCGACGCGCGCGACGACGACCAGCACGCCTGGCACCTGTACCCGCTGCGCGTCGAGGGCGGCCGCGCCGTCCGCGACCAGCTGATCCAGGAACTGAGCAACGCGAAGATCGGCACCAGTGTGCACTTCATCCCACTGCACCTGCACCCCTACTGGCGCGATCGCTACCACCTGCGCGAAGACGACTTCCCCGTGGCCAGCCAGGCCTTCGGGGAGGAAGTGAGCCTGCCGATCTTCCCGTCGATGAGCGACGCGCAGATCGAGCGGGTGTGTGAAGAGGTCCCCCGGGCGTACCAGCGTGCGCGGGACCACGTGAGTTCGCAGACGACGTCGAACGAAGCCTGACACCAAGACCGACAGCGACGTCCGATTCTCCGGCCCACAGGACGGGCCGCACGAGTCCGAGGAGTGCACGGATGCCCCGCTGGGTCGATGTGGTGCTCGCAGGCCTGGGCCTGCTCCTGATCTCGCCCCTGCTGCTGCTGATCGCCGCCGCCGTCAAGCTGACCACCGCCGGCCCCGTCCTGTTCCGCCAGGAGCGCGTGGGCCGCCAGGGCCGGCTGTTCATGATCCTGAAGTTCCGGACCATGGTGATCGACGCCGAGAAGCGCGGTTTGAAGATCACCTGCGGCGGCCGCGACCCGCGCGTGACCCCCGTGGGCTACTGGCTGCGGCGGTTCAAGCTCGACGAGCTGCCCCAGCTGTGGAACGTGCTCGTGGGGGACATGAAGTTCGTGGGCCCGCGCCCGGAGGTGCCCGAGTACGTGCGGCTGTGGGACGAGGTGCAGCGCGTCGCGCTGCTGGCCATGCCGCCCGGGATCACCGATCCGGCGGCGCTGGCGTTCCAGGACGAGGACGAGGTGCTCGGCACGCACGAAGATCCCGAGAGGGCTTACGTGGAACACGTGATGCCGGCAAAGCTGGCGATGAACATGGAGTACCTGAAGGCGCGGAGCGCGCGATCGGACATGGGCTTGATCGCGTCGACGGTGCGGAGGGCGGTGTTGCGGGTGTGACGCGTCGGCGCGGTCGAGGGGCTCGGCCGCGTGGGGCCCGGGTCCTGTTCGGAATGGTTCTGTGCGTGGGTTGCATGGTCGGTCCAGCGGCCGCTTCCGCAGCGGAAGTCGGAGGCGTCGCGCCTGCTTCCGCAGCGGAAGTCGCCGGGGACGCGGTCACTTCCGCCGCGGAAGTCGCCATCCGAGGCCGCGCGGTCGCCGACTCCGTCCCCGGACCGCGCTTGACCCTGCAGAGCGTCTACGCCGACGTCGAAGGCCCGCCCGTGTTGCTGGAGCGCACCGACGGCCTCGAGGTGGACCACGGCTGGAACGTGTTCGCGACCTTCGGCGATCGGTTCCAGGTGCACGACCGGATCTCGGCGTCGTACCGCGTGCGGGCCGGTCGGAGCGCGCGGGGGAATCGACTGGACGTCCGCGAGCTGATGGCCCATGTGCGGCTGGGATCGTGGACCCTGTCGGCCGGGCGCGGAACGCGCCGGCTCGGGCGCGGCGAACGCGGGCGCCTGCTGCTCGACGACAACGCGGCGGCCTTCGACATGGTCGAGTTGCGGACCCGCGAGCCGGTGCGGCTGCCGGGGTTCATGGCGAGCTGGGGCGAGTTCGGATTCGACGTGCTGAACGGCGTGCTGCCCTTCGCCGACGAGATGCCGCACGATCCCCGGTACGTGACGGCGGGCAAGCCCGTGGCGCGGCCGAATCTGCTGGCCATGCGGATGACCTACGCCCCCACCGACTGGCTCGAGGTGGGCATGACGCGGACGGCGCTGTACGGCGGAGTCGGACGCGAGCGGTACGACACCTTCGGGGAATGGTGGGATCTGTTGACGGCGCGGAACGAGAATCGTTCCACTGGAGACGGCCGCGGCGGGGATCAGATGGCGGCGGTGGATCTCGAGGTGTCGGTGCCTTGGTTGGAGGG
>DATFKK010000166.1 GCA_035268685.1 Candidatus Krumholzibacteriia bacterium
GTGTGGATCGGACTCTTCGCCCTGTCCGTCGAATTCGCTCGTGGTAGAGTGTCGGCGCCGTATCGTCGCCGCGGCACGGAGATCACGATGTTCGAGAGCGCCGGCCGTGGAAGGTCCGGGCGGGTCGCGGTCGATCCGGGCGCCCGAGCCCGAGACACCGACGCCGGGATCCATGCCCAGCAGATCAGTCGCTACCGCTCGATGTCGCCGGTGCGGAAGCTCGAGATCGTCTTCGAACTGAGTGCAGCGGTCGATGCCCTGCTCGCCGCAGGTATCCGTCAACGCCAGCCGCAGCTCGACGACGCCGGCGTCCGGGCCGAGATGGTGCGCCTGAAGTCCGGCGGGACCGGCTCATGAACGAGGCCTTCCCGGTGGTCGGCGCGTTCTGCTCTCTGCTCGAGCAGCTCTGTGTGCAGCACTTGATCGGGGGGTTCGTTGGCAAGCTCGGTTCACGGCGTTCCCCGCGCGACACAGGACGTCGACCTCGTCGCCGATCTGCGGCCGGTTCACGCGAAGGCGTTGTCAGAGCTCGCCGAGGTCGAGTTCCACGTCGACGAGTGGGCGATCGCGAGCGCGATCTCCGATGTCTCCAGTTTCAACGCACTGCACCGTGAAACGGTCTTCGAGGTCGACGTGTTCGTGGCCGGTGACGATCCCTGGATCGTCGAGGAGTTGCGACGGGTACGACGAGGGTGGCCGAGCGTCGGAGCGGCAATGGCGCGATGTCCTGGGTATGATCGCGGTTCACGGCGACGCTCTCGACCGTCTTGCGCCTGCCGGGTCTCGGTGATATCATCGCTATCACTCTCGTCCTCCCGGACTGCAGATCCGCCATGCCTCGTTTCACGGAGCTGCCCGTGGCCCAGCTTCTCGTCCGCAATCTCGACGACGCCATCGTGCGTGCCCTGAAGGAACGTGCGGCGCGGAACCGGCGTTCGGCCGAGGCCGAGCATCGGGAGATCCTTCGGCACGTCCTGCTCGATCGAGACCCGGCGGAGCCGGACCTCAAGGAGGTCCTGCTCGATGGGCCCGAGATCCCCGACGAGTCCATGGCGTTCTTCGAGCGCCGCAGGGAGTACCCGCGCGACATCGATCTGTCGTGAAGTACCTGCTGGACACGAACGTCGTGTCCGAACTCCGCCGAGAGGCGCGCGCTCACCCCGCCGCGCGCGCCTGGCTGGAGAACGTCGACAGCGACGCACTCCATCTCAGCGTCCTGGTCATCGCCGAACTGCGGGTCGGCGTCGAGCAGGTGGCGCGTCACGACCCGACGACCGGTCGACGTCTCGAGGCGTGGCTCGACCGCGTCAAGAGGGCCTGTCGGGGGCGGATCTACGAAATCGATCGGGCGACCGCGGAGCGCTGGGCTCGCCTGTCGGTGCCCGACCCGCTGCCCTTCGTCGACGGCATGCTCGCCGCCACCGCGCTCGAGCACGACCTGACGCTCGTCACGTGCAACACGAAGGACGTCGAGCGAACGGGCGTGACGCTGCTGAATCCGTTCTCGTCGAGCTGAGTTCCGCGAGAGACCGTGCCGAAAGCGCTGTCTTCGTGCAGACCGGCCCGGCCACTTCCGGTGCGGAAGTGATGGGGAAGACGTCCCCGTTTCTCGCGTCCGCTGCGGAGGTCGAGGCCGCGCCTGCGTTGCGCTACGCGGGGCGTTTCATGTCGACATGCAGCGCAGGGAGCGACCGACCATGGACCTACCCGGCCATGGCCAATTGCTGCGCCGGCGACGTCGCGCTGAAGATCACCACCGATGCCGTCCAGGTGTTCGGTGGTCGCGGCCAGATGCACGACGACTCGACCGAGAAGTACGTGCGCGATGCGGGGATCACGGAGATCCACGAGGGCACCAGCCAGATCCAGTGAGAGGAAGTCGCGATCTGCTCGTGTGCTCGACCGACGAGAGGAAGACGGCGCTGGACCCGCGCCTGTCGACGCTTTCCGAAGAAGGCCCCGGCTTCCATCCCGCGCCACGGCGACGGCTTCATCTCGACGGCTCACTGCGGGCAGAGCAGGGGTCGACCTCGCCGATCCTGGCGTTCCCGACGGTCTCGATCGGGCTGTACCTTCCTTCTTCCGGGCAAGGGTGCAACCGAGACGCCGGCACTCCGCGTGCACGAGTCGGGCACAATCGTGGAAGTCCGCCCCCAGGTCGGGTACCTTCGCCACCATCACACCGCTCCTCGCCGGAAGCCCGGCCGGTGCCGCGACGGCCATGGCTCCGTGCGCCACGGATGACCCACATGGAACTCGTCCCGATCGCCGTTCTGTTCCTGATCATCCTCACCCTGGAGTCCGCCGCTGTGGGGAAGAGGTTCGGCGTCGAGGACGCATGCTGACGACGTGGTGGAACCCGATGCAGGGCACGACGACCCGGATCTACCTGAGCCGGACGGCGCTGACTCACGACGAGCGTCACGGTCTTCGGCTCGCTGCTCGGCATGTCGGCGATGTTCCAGAGGTCGGATGCTGATCAAGTGCGGTACCCGGGAGAGGAGAAGGAAGATTGAGCGTCCTGTCCATCCTTCTGCACGGTCCCTGCATCGGATCGTTGTCCGTCCTCTGGCTCTTGCCCACGTCGAAGGAGTCGACACGAGACATGAAGGTCGAACTGGACGAGTACGACATCTACCATGAACGCCTTGGAGGGTACGAATGCAGCCCCAGAAGCACGATCTGGCGGCGGCCGATCAAGATCTACGTGGATGGCGAACTCATCGCCGAGTTCGCGCATCCCGACAGTGTCTACTCCGACTTCCGAGCCTTCGTCCTGGGTTCCGACAGTGATTCCCTGGCGTTCACCGCACCGAGGATTCGGTGAGGATCGACGATGGCACGAAGCGATTGACACTGCCCATGACCCACGACATCGAACGTGTCCTCGAGAGTGAGTTGCGCCTACCGTTGCCCCATCGCCGGGCTCTCTGGTTCATCTACCAACGCGGTCCGCGCGCACTGCGCGAGCTGCAGTCGGGCTCGTCGTACGAATGGCTGCAGAACGATCGGCGTTGATGCCGTCGGTGCCCACTCCCGAGAAAGGAGTTCCCATGCGTATCGCCCTCGCGTCGCTCGTCCTTCTCGTCCTACCGTCGATCGTCTTCGGCCCTTCGGGGGCTGTGGCCCAGTCCGAATGGCACGACGAATGGCAGTTCTTTCCGCGTCCCTCCTTCCCGCACTCCGTCCACGACGCCGTCCTCCTCGACGACCAGCTCGTGGTCGGCGGATTCTTCACGTCGGTCCACGATGTCGCGGCGCGGTCGGTCGCCCGTTGGAACGGTCGCGCGTGGGAAGCGCTGGGCGCCGGTGCGAACGGTCGCGTGAACGCCCTCGCCGTGTACGGCGGTGACCTCGTCAACGCCCACGACTCCGGCGGCGATGCCTACGTCGCGCGCTTCGACGGAGGGGCGTGGCACGCACTGGGCACCTTCGAGGACACCGGCGGTTCGGCCTCGATCGTCGACGTGCTCGTGATCGGCTCGACGCTCTACGTGGGCGGGCGCTTCGATCGCATCGACGGTGTGGACGTTCCGCGTGGACTGGCCGCGTTCGACGGCACGTCGTGGTCGGCCGTCGGCTCCGGACCGGGGGACGACGTCACGGCGCTCGGCGTGTGGCAGGGTGACCTGGTCGTCGCCGGGGACTTCACCGTAACCGGCGGTGGCGTGGCCGATCACATCGCGCGCTGGACGGGCTCGCAGTGGACGGCGATCGGTGGGGGCACCCCGAGCGCGGCCCGCTGCCTGATCGAGTTCGCGGGCGAACTCTGGGCCGGGTTGCGGAGTTCGAGCGGAGTCAGCGACGGTGCGCTCGTCCGCCGCTTCGACGGGCAGGCCTGGGCGGGCGCCGACAACGGTTTCGAGAGTCTCTTCGATCGCTTCCTCTCCCCGGCGTCGGTCATCGTACTCGACTTCGCGGTCTTCGACGGCCAGCTGCACGTCGGCGGAACCTTCGGCACCGGCTTCACCAGTCCCGGCCCGATCGCCGGACGCTGGAACGGAACCGCGTGGGAACGTCTGGGCACCTTCGGCGGCTACGCCGAGGACTTCGCCCCGGCCTGGGAGGTGAACGTGCTCGTGCCCTGGGCCGATCGTCTCGTCCTGGCCGGCCTCTTCCCACGCACCGAGGACCGCTCGATCGAGAACATCGTCGCGTGGACGGGCAGCACCTTCGAGCGCGTCGCCGACGACGAACTCGGCACGGACGCCGGTGTGACCACCATCGCACTGGCCGACGACGGGGTCGTGGTCGGCGGTCGCTTCGACGAAGCCGGTTCCGTCGCGACGGGTCCGATCGCGCGGTGGGACGGTTTCCGCTGGCACCCGTACGGCTTCGTGCCGACGCAGCGGCTCGACGGAACCGTCGTGGACGTGCTCGTCGACGAGACCGAACTCGTCGTCGTCGGGTTCTTCCGGTTCCCGGATGGAACCGAAGACCTCGTCGGTCGCTGGGACGGCACGGCGTGGTCGCCACTCGGCGAACAGCAGTTCAACACGAGCAGCGCCACGGCGGTGATCCGTTTCGAGGGAGACGTGGTGGTCGCCGCCAACGGGGTCCACCGTTGGACCGGTTCGAGCTGGGAACGGCTGGGCGCGCCCCTGCCGTCGGATCCGGTCGTCTTCGATCTCGTCGAGTACGACGGACAGCTCCATGCCCTGGGCGCGCTCGACTTCTTCACTCCGTCGCCACGGATCGGCGTGTTCCGCTACGAATCCGCGAGCGGCACCTGGACGTCGATCGCCCCCGACGGCACGGCGGCCGGTGGATGGGCCGCCGTCGGCGCGGTCCACGACGGCGAGCTCCTGGTCGGGGGGACGCTCGAGGGCGTCGGCGATCTGTCGTCGCCCGGCCTGGTGGCCTGGGACGGCAGCTCGTGGTCGGCCCGCACCACGTCCATGGATCGCGGCGTGCTGGCGATCGCGTCGACTGCGCGCGGCCTGATCATCGGCGGCGACTTCCGCGAGATCGACGGCGAGGCCATTCGCGCGGTCGCCCGTCACGACCCCGTGGGCGGTTGGGTCGACGTCGAGGGGTCGCCGTCGGCCCGCGTCGGCGCGCTGTTGCCGCGCCTGGGCAGCGTCTGGATGGGCGGCGACTTCCTCGGCACGGCCGACGGGTCGAGCGAGGGCGTGATCGTCTGGCATCCGATCCTCGCCACGGGTGTCGACGGTCCGATCACACCGCGGGTGTCGGGCGTCGAATCCGTCTTCCCCAATCCCTTCAATCCGCAGACGACGGTACGTCTGGCGATCAGCCGGGCCGGCACGGCGTCGGTCGAGATCTTCGACGTGCGCGGACGTCGGGTGCGCACGCTGCTCGACGGCGCGGTCGAAGCCGGTCGCCACGACCTGGTGTGGAACGGGACCGACGACCACGGCCGGACGGTGTCGAGCGGGGTGTACTTCGTGCGGGCGGTGCATCCGGACGGGGTCGATCGACACCGCGTCTCGTTGGTCAAATGACGGTGCCTCGAAGATCGTGCATCGCGGATTCCGGTGCCGGTTCGACGATGCCGACGTCCTGGGTCACCGCAACCGCGGGGGCCTTGCCTCGCGGGTCGAGGGTGGTCCGGTCGGCCAGGCGACGGGAGGCGTCGGGATCGTGGCTGGGTAGGTAGACCGTCGGACGCTGCGCGGCATGGGCGAGGATCCGGCGGTGCGTCTCGATCTCGGCCTCGAGATCGGTGCCGATGCCGTCGGCCACCATCCGGACCAGGTGATCCTCGGTGTAGGAGGCGTCGCCGGCGAACATGATGGTGGTCTCGCCCTCCTCCAGAAGCACCGACAGGTGCCCGGGCGAGTGGCCCGGCGTCGGCACGAGCTTCACGTCGCCCGCACGGGTGAGGCTGGTATGGCGCGGGAAGGGGCCAAGGGGGCCGTCCTCGAAATCGACGAGCGTGGGCGCGAAACCGCGCGGCCAGCGCTGGTTGAGGTAGCCGTTCATGCGGCCCTTGAACCCGGTCGCGACGGCCCACTCCGCCCGCGAGACGAGGAATTCGGCGTTCGGGAAATGATGCAGTCCGCCGTCGTGGTCCTGATGCAGATGCGTCAGGACCACCCAGCGCACGTCTTCCGGCGCGAGGCCGCGCGTCCGCATCTGCGGGCCGATCTCCTCCTCCGGCGCGATGTCGAAGACGGCCGCCCGCTGGACGAGCGGCATGAAGGGTGGAAAATACCGCGGCTTGTTGGCATCGGCCGGAATGCCGGTATCGACGGCGATGAGGCCCTCGGGGTGTTCGATCAACCAGACATGGACCGGCAACCAGTCGGTCATGGCCTTGTCGAACCAGGTGTTCAGAAGGCGGCGCATCCCGGTGCCCTCGCCCTCCCGCCAGCGCTCGGTGATGCGGACGCGTCCTGTCTCGATGGCATGGATCTTCATGGGTGTCCTCCTACTCGGTGGGTGTGAAGCCGACCTGGCGGATGAGTGCTTTCACTTCGTGGGCGAAGAGCGCGTCGACGTTCCCGATGACCGGCTGGATGAGGTGAAAGAGTTCGAGCATGATGTGCCCGTGCAGCCGCGCCCAGGAGATCGCGGCCAGATGGAGCGCGTGGTGCGGAAGATCGTGGCCGTCCACCGCGGTCAGCGCGTCGAGCGAGCGCTCGATCTCCGGGGGCAGGTGCCGATACTCCTCCGGCAGTTCGATCTCGCCGCGCTCGATCGCCTGCGCGAAGATGTTCGCGGTGACGATGAAGCTGCGCCGCGCCGCCGGGTACGTCGTGTCGGTGGGCTGTTCGTAGGTGGGGATCGGGCTCCCGTAGAGGAGCTGGAAGTCGATCGGATGATCGAGGGCCCACCGCCGCCACGCATGGGCGACGGCGGCCAGTCTCTCCGCGGTGCCTCGTGAGGCGACGTCCGCATCCGCGTTCTCGACAGCCTCTGCAAGCTGGGTGAAGGCGTCGAGAACCAGGGCCGTGATCAGGTCGTTGATGCTGCCGAAGTAGTGGTAGAGCCCCGGCGCGGTCATGCCCATCCGCTTCGCGATGGCGCGCAGCGACAAGCCCGCCGCACCCCGTTCGGCCAGAAGGGCGCGCGCGGTGTCCTTGATCTCTTCGCGGGTTTCGGTGCGCCGTCGGTCCCGTCGGTCCGGTTGCATCAGGACGTTCCTCTAGCAGCGTTCGAAAGATCTAACACTGTTAGATTGTAGGGCCGGGACTGATTCCCGTCAAGCCCGGGTGCCACGAGGCATGGGGTTCGCGCCGAAGTCTCGTTCGCAGGCAGGGGACAGGTGAATCGATCCCCACCAGCGGCCCCATCCGGAGGCCCCGCTCCCCGCCGCCCCCTTCCGTGCCATCCTCTCCAGCACCCACGCCACGCTGCACGTGGGCCGTTCCCGGGCCTTCAGCCCGAGGAACTCGTTCGGCCCGTGCGAGCTGCCGCTCGGCCCGAGCACACCGGTGACCACGAAGCGCGCGTTCGCCTCGACGGCGTTCACCGTGGGTGATGGACGGATCGAGATCTTCACGCCGGTCATGGGGCGCAGCACGTGCGCTCAGTCACCGATCGGCTCTGAGTTGGTGCGCAGCCACACCGCGAACGCGTCCGCATCGATCTCGCCCCGCGACAGGGCCAGCACCGCGCATAGGCGGCCGCGAGGTCGAAGAGGTCCCCTTCCTCGTACTCGAAGCGATTGCGCGGGCTGGCCAGGGCGGATTCGCGCAGTCCCTCGTCGCGCAGCCCCGTCCCTCCGCCGTGTTCGGCGAGGAGTCGGCCGTGGATCGCCAGGAGGAACGTCTTCGAGATCCACCGTGGTGGATTCACTTCGCCAGCTCCCGCAGGGTGTTCCGATACCGTCGCATGAAGTCCTCGGCGACCCGCATCTGCTCCTCGAAGTCGGGATCGTGTGCCACGAGCTGGAAGCCGTCCGGGGTTTCCGTCAGGTACACGGCATCGCCCTCACTGACACGCAGGGCCTTCGAGGACGTGCCGCACCGCCACGTGACATTCACGGTGCCGAAGGCCTTGCGCGGTTCGTTCGAGCGCGAGCGCATGCTGCTGAAGATCCTGCCGCCTCATCACAAGCAACAACGGCATCAAGGACTGGCCGGAGATCCTGGCTGCGACGAGGCCCTGGCCACGGCCACCCTCGGCCGCGTGTTGCCCAACGGCAACGCCCTGAACATCAAGGGCCGTAGCCATCGGCTGCGGGATCTGGAGAAAGCCGTCACCCAGCAGAGCTGACCCCGGTGCGCGACACTGCATGTCGCCTGAGTGTGGAACGGTGGGTGTCGCCCGACACTTGTGGACGAGGACCTGGACCTCGCGTCGAGGTCTGGATCCGGGTGCGCTTCAATGGAAGAGAACGACGTTCGGATCGGAGAACGGATGGGTCTCGACGATGCGGGAGATGGTTCGGGCGATCTTCCTGCCTCCCTGGGCCGAGGGTTCGATGGCGTTGGCGTAGTCGTTCGGGTCGTCGAAGAGGCAGTCGAGGACGACCACGGGAAAGCCGTGGTCCATGGCCTGCTCGTAGATGACGTCGTTGAAGAGGGGGAGCACTGTATCGACGACTTGCTGGAGGGCAGTTTCGCCGTGTTCGGCGAAACTTCCGCTGTAGATCGTGAACAAGCAGGTCGGAAGATCGTGTGCGGCGATCGATTCGATGGTGGCGCGGTAGTCGTGGGCGAAGGATCGTTTGATCGCCCCCAGCGTCATCATCAATTCCATCGGACTGCCAGCCCCGACCAGGACCTCCTGGAGTTCGGCGAGGTAGCGCAGGCCATCGTTGCCCCCGACGCTGAGCACGAGGTGGGTTGCGGAATCCGGTAATTCGTTCAGTTGGTCGGGCACATCCCAGGTGACGTGGCCGTCGAACGCCAGCAGGGTGGCCTCGTCTTCATCGGGCAATTCCTCCCGGAGTTGCTGAACCACATCCGGCTCCCCCGGCTCCACATAGACTCCGTTGTCGAAGACCGAATCACCGAGCAGAACGACGTGACGCATCGAAACACGACCTCCGGTCGTCAGCGACTTCTCGTACCTTCGGACCTTGTGACTCGTTGCCCATTACTCGTCAGCACCGGTCGAGGTGACAGGCTCTACAGGGATCGAACCTGTCCGCGCGGTACATCCTGTGCCTGAACCCCGGAGGGACAGGTCCCTCGGAATCCTCGGGGTTGGCATGGTGCGGTTCGGCTTGGGACATGAAACTCGCGTGGCGGTGAATCAGTCCCCACCAATCCGCCCCATCCGGCCGTGACGACGCTGGATCCACGCAGTCCGGTCTCCCGACCCCGATGCCCACCCCCGAATCACCCTTCGGGCTCCAGATACTCGGCCAACCACGCGTGCACCTCCTGCCAGAAGTGCTTCGCTTCCTTGCCCTGCATGATCCAGTGGTCGGCATCGTGGAACACCAGCAAGCGCGACGGTACCTGCATGCGCTGCAGATACGACCACGCCGCGATCGTCTGGTTGATCGGCACCCGGAAGTCCCGTTCGCCGATGGTCAGCATCGTCGGGGTCGAGAAATTGCCGACGTAGCTGGACGGGCTCTGCTCCTTCCAGATCGGGCTGTCGCCCCAGGCCGGCCCGCCGTTCATGCGTTCGCGGTGGTAGATGACGTCGCTGGTGGAGTACTGCCCTTCGAGATCGACGAGACCGGCGTGGCCGACCAGCGCATCGAAGCGGTCGGTCGTGGCCAGAAGCCAGTTGACCAGGTGCCCGCCGTAGCTGGCCCCGCTGGCCGCCTGGCGCTCGGGATCGATGAACGAGAACCGCTCGGTCGCCACGTCGGCGGCCTCGACCAGCTCCTCGCCCGGCGTCTTCAGCGGGTCGCCTTCGATGTTGCGTGAGAACTCGGCGCCGTAGCCCACCGAACCGGTGTAGTCGGTCAGCAGCACGACGTAGCCGGGAGCCGCCAGGAGGTGCGGGCTCCAGCGGACGTGGTCGGCATCGAGCGACGAGCTGAACGGGCCGCCGTGGATGAACAGCACGAGCGGATACTGCTCGTTCTCGTCGAAGTCCGGCGGCAGCACCAGCCAGTTGTGGATCTCGCGACCCTTGGCCGAAGTGAACCAGAACGAGCGGAACTCGTGGCGATCCAGGCCCGCGGCCCGCTCGACGTTGACGTCGGTCAGCGCGGTCCGGTCACCGTCCTTCGGATCGACCCGAACGACTTCGGCCGGCACCACGCCGCTCTGCCAGATCGTGATCAACGCGTCACCGGCGACGTGGGGCGTGCCGTACACGCCCGGCGAGTCCTCGTCGAGATGGCGCACCGCGCCGCCGTCGGCCGGCATCGCGAACAACCGCGTACGGCCGCGATCGTGGGCGTTCATGTACAGCGTGCCGCCGTCGGCCGAGAGGTCGAAGCCGCTGACCGAGCGGTCGAAGTCGCGGGTCAGGACCTGCAGCTCGCCGTCGATCGCGTCGCCGTCCCAGTCGGTGCGGGCGACCTCGGTGTGGTTGTAGACGTGCTCGTCGATGGGCGCGTAGGTGCAGTAGAGATGCTTGCCGTCGGGCGAGAACATTGCGCCGGTGGCGCTGAAGTTGCCCGCGGTGAGCTGCTGCGGCTCCCCGCCGTCGAGCGGCACACGATAGAGGTCGTACCGGACGACGGCGTGTGCGGCTTCGTCGAGGTTCTCGGTGGCAGTGATCACGAGCGCCTGCCCATCGGGCGTCCAGACGGCGTTCAGACCACCTTCGTAACCTGGGTTCTGGACCAACTCCGTGCCGAACAGCAGGTCCTCGACCTCGGCCCCCGCCTCGGCGGCCTGGACGAACAGCCGGGTCTGCTTCTCGCTGCGCCAGGTGTTCCAGCTGCGGATCGGGAAGATTTCGTAGCGCGACACGTTGATGCCGTCGTCCTTCTCGGCCTTGGTCTGCTCGGCGTTGGCCTCGTCGCCCTCGGCATCGGGCCAGACCGCGCTCTCGAACGTGATCATCGTTCCGTCGGGGCTCCACTTCGGGTTCGAGGCCCCCGTCGACAGGTCCGTGATCGCGACCGCCTCGCCCGGTCCGTCCATCGGCAGGACGTGGATCTGGGCCTTCGCGTCGTCGCCTTCACCGCGCTTGGCCGAGAACGCGATCGCCGAACCATCGGGCGCCCAGTCCACCCCGCTCTCACCACCCTTGGTCGCGGTCAGCCGACGTGGCGGTGCACTGCCGTCGACGGTGATCAACCAGAGGTCGGTGACGTCCCCGTCCTTCTCGTACGAGGGCACCATGATCGACACGACGGCGTGCTTTCCGTCGGGGCTGACCGCCGGCGTTCCCAGTCGCTTCATCAGCCAGACGTCCTCGTGGGTGACCGGACGCAGTTCGTCGTCGGCCTGGGCCACCAGCGGGGGCGCCAGCAGCAGCAACATCGGCAAGACCATCATCGGTAGCGATCGCATCGTGTCCTTCCTCGTGGGGCCGGTGTGGGTCGTTCCTGGTCGAGAGTCTCTCCTACCTCTCGGGTCGAGTCCACCTTCGTCGGGGGCGGTCGGTCGGTGGGACCGGCTCGTTCGGAGGCGAAGTTCGAGGACGTGGAGATCCTGGTGACGAGTGCGGTCGATTCGAGGGACGACATGCCGGGGTCGATCGAGGAGTTCCTGGGGAAGGGGTGGTGGGGATCGAGGCGAGTTCGACCGTGGAACTCGCGCTCTTCCTCCGGGCGCGATCGCCGCGCGCACGTGACGAATACCACCCGAAGTAACGAACGAGGTGCTGGCGCGGAGCAGGGATCTGCGCGCACAGGCGGCGGATGAGTTCGAGGTCGTCGAGCTCGAGGTTGCGCTGACCGGTGCGCGGGTCGTAGGGGGGTCTGCACGCGGACCTTGCCCTGGTCCTTGCGCTCGATGGCGTCGAGGCGCACGGGGGCGCGGGTGACGTACCGGGCGACATGCTCCTGCCGCTCGGTGTCGCCGGGTCGGATGGGTTCGCCGGCCCACACGCTGAAGCCGGAGTGTTCCCAGCAGAGCAGCATCTGCTCGGTGTGTTCTCTCAGGCGTCGGGCCTGGCGCAGGCGGGCGAGGACCCGGCGCCGGGACAGTTCGGCGATGGCCGTCACGTCCCAGCCGGCGACCCATTCGAAATGGTGAGCCGGTGGTCCGAGGGGTCCACGTCATCCGTCTGCGTTCGCGCGAGGGCGTGACCACGCAGAAGGTGTCGGTGATCCGGTAGACGCCGGGAATCCGGCGGGGTGGAC
>DATFKK010000167.1 GCA_035268685.1 Candidatus Krumholzibacteriia bacterium
GACGCCCCGCCGTGCCACCGAATCGCCCAAAGCTGTGATCCGCATCACAGCATCACGTTCCCACGCTCGCCCGGCCCCGGTTCCCGCCCTAGCGTTCGCGATGCTCGACGGCACCACGGGCTCCGTCGACCACCCCCTGACGCGGGAGCCGGCATGCAGTACGACCTCCACAAGCCCGAACCCCCGACCGACGACAAACGCTGGAAGCTGGTGAGCGCGACGATGCGGCGCTGCGGGGGGGACGCGCGCGCCCTGATCGAGACGCTGCACACCGTCCAGGACACCTTCGGATACCTCGATCCCGACGCGCTGAAGTTCGTCGCGGTGTCGCTGCGGGTGCCCTACAGCACGGTCTTCGGCGTGGCGACCTTCTACCACCACTTCTCGATGAAGCCGCCGGGCGACCACACCTGCGTGGTCTGCACCGGCACGGCCTGCCACATCAAGGGCGCGGGCGAGCTGCTCGAGAAGATCGAGCAGGAGTTCGGCGTCGCCGCCGGCGAAACGCGCGAGGACGGGAAGATCTCCGTGCTCGAGGCGCGCTGCATCGGCGCCTGCGGTCTGGCCCCGGTCGCGACCTTCGACGGCGACGTCGCCGGCAAGCTGTCCGGGGACGAGACCCTCGCTCGCATCCACGGGATGGTCGACGATGAACTATGAAGAACTCGTGGAACTGGCCGACGAGGCCCGTGCCGACGTCGAAGGTTACGACCACACGATCCGCGTCTGCACCGCGGCGGGCTGCCTGAGCTCGGGCAGCGGGGCGGTCAAGGACGCCCTCGAGACCGAGGTCGGGAAGCGCGGCGAAGGTGAGCACCGCTGCCGGGTCTCGGGCGCCGGCTGCATGGGCCTGTGCGCGGGCGGACCGCTCGTGAAGGTCGACGACGACGTCGTGTATCGCGACGTCACGGCCGAGCACGCGGCGCCGATCGTCGACTCCCTCGGCGGCGACCCGCTGTCGGACCTGCGGATCGATCCCGACGACCCCTTCTTCGCGCGCCAGATGCCGATCGTGCTGGAGAACTGCGGCACGGTCGATCCGGAACGCCTGGAGGACTACCTCGCGCGCGACGGCTACCAGGCGCTGTGGAGCGCGGTGCACGAACGCACGCCGGCCGAGGTGCTCGACGAGATCAACCACAGCGGCCTGCGCGGCCGCGGCGGCGCGGGCTACCCCACCGGCCTGAAGTGGACCACGGTGGCCAAGGCCAAGGGCCGTGAGAAGTGCGTGGTGTGCAACGCCGACGAGGGCGATCCCGGCGCCTTCATGGACCGCAGCGTGCTCGAGGGCGACCCGCACCGCGTGCTCGAGGGCATGGCCCTGGCCGGCTACGCGGTCGGCGCCTCGCAGGGCTACATCTACGTGCGCGTGGAGTACCCGCTGGCCGTCGAGCGCCTGCAGAAGGCGATCAAGCTGGCCCGACGCGCGAACTTCCTGGGTCACCGCGTGTGCGGAACGGAATTCGCCTTCCACGTCGAGATCCGCCTCGGCGCCGGCGCCTTCGTCTGCGGCGAGGAGACCGCGCTGATGGCCTCGATCGAGGGCCGTCGCGGCAACCCGCGTCCGCGCCCGCCCTATCCGGCGCAGGCCGGGCTCTGGGGCCGGCCCACCCTGGTGAACAACGTCGAGAGCTTCGCCAACGTGCCCGCGATCCTGCGCCGCGGCAGCGACTGGTTCTCGCAGATCGGCACCGCCAAGAGCAAGGGGACGAAGGTCTTCGCCCTCGCGGGCCGTGTGCGCAACACGGGGCTGATCGAGGTGCCCATGGGCACCACCCTGCGCGACATCATCTTCGACATCGGCGGCGGCATCCCCGACGGCCGCGAGTTCAAGGCCGTGCAGACGGGCGGCCCGAGCGGCGGCTGCATCCCCGCTGACCACCTCGACACGCCGGTCGACTACGAGTCGCTGCAGGCGCTGGGCTCGATCATGGGCTCGGGCGGGATGATCGTCATGGACGACTCGTCGTCGATGGTCGAGGTCGCCCGCTACTTCATGGAGTTCAGCAAGACCGAGTCGTGCGGCAAGTGCGTTCCCTGCCGCGTGGGCACCGTCCAGGTGCACGACCTGTTGCAACGCATCCTCGACGGCACCGCCCCACCCGACGCGCGACAGCAACTGCACCGCTACGCGCACCTGCTGCGCGAGGCCAGCCTGTGCGGCCTGGGTCAGTCGGCGTCGAATCCCGTGTTGAGCACGTTGCAGTTCTTCGGCCACGAGTACGACGAGCTGCTCGGCGCCACGGAGGAGGCACGATGAACGAGCACGAGAACGTCGTCACCCTGACCATCGACGACCAACCGATCGGTGCCCACGGCGAGCAGTCGGTGCTCGAAGTCGCGCGCGAGAACGGGATCGACATTCCCACCCTGTGCCACCTCGACGGCCTCGGACCCATCGGCGCCTGCCGGCTGTGCATGATCGAGATCGAGGGCGACTCCCGCCTGCACCCGGCCTGCGTGACCAAGGTCGAGGAGGGCCAGGTCATCCACACGGACACGAAGCGCGTGCAGGCCCACCGGCGCTCGATCGTCGAGATGCTGTTCGCCGAGCGCAACCACGTGTGCGCGGTCTGCGTCTCGAACGGCCACTGCGAGCTGCAGAACCTGGCGCAGGACATGGGCATCACCTACGTGAGCATCCCCTATCTGCACCCCGACCTCGACGTCGACGCCTCGCATCCGCGCTTCAGCCTCGACCACAACCGCTGCGTGCTGTGCACCCGCTGCGTGCGCGTGTGCGACGAGATCGAGGGCGCGCACACCTGGGACGTCATGGGCCGCGGTGTCGAAGCCCGGGTGATCACCGACATGGGCACGCCCTGGGGCGTATCGGAGACCTGCACCTCGTGCGGCAAGTGCGTGCACGTGTGCCCCACCGGCGCCCTGGTCGAAAAGGGTCACTCGGTGGCCGAGATGCACAAGGAGCGCCAGTTCCTCCCCTACCTCACGATCATGAGGGAGCGACGATGAGCACCACGGACGGACGCAAGCGCCTGGCCACGATCTGGCTCGACGGCTGCTCGGGTTGCCACATGTCCTTCCTCGACATGGACGAGGCCCTGGTCGACGTCGCCGCGATGGCCGACGTGGTCTACGGACCGCTGGTCGACACCAAGGAGTTCCCGGCCGACGTCGACGTCACGCTGGTCGAGGGCGGTGTGAGCAGCGAGGAGGACCTCGAGAAGATCAAGACGGTTCGCAGCCGCACGAAGGTCCTCGCAGCACTCGGTGACTGCGCGGTCACCGCGAACGTCAGCGGCCTGCGCAACCAGTTCCCCGTGGACCGCGTGATCGAGCGCGCCTACCACGAGAACGCCGACGACGGAGAGGGCCCACAGACCGACGTCCCCCGTCTCGAGGTCTGGTCGAAGCCGTTGCACGCCCACGTGACCGTCGACCTCTGGATCCCGGGATGCCCTCCGTCGGCCCAGACGATCCAGTTCGCCGTCACCGAGCTCCTGCAGGATCGCATTCCCGACCTCAGCGAACACACGCGCTTCGGCGCCTGACCCTGGATCGAGGTTCGCCATGGCCCGCACCGTCACCATCGACCCCGTCACCCGCATCGAGGGTCACGCGCACATCACGATCGACCTCGACGACGAAGGCTTCGTGTCCGACGCGCGCTTCCACGTGACCCAGCTCCGCGGCTTCGAGATGTTCTGCGAGGGCCGGCCCTTCGCCGAGATGCCCTCGCTCATGGCGCGGATCTGCGGGATCTGCCCGGTGAGCCACCTCGTGGCCTCGAGCAAGGCCTGCGACGCGCTCATGGCCGTGAGCATCCCGCCCAACGGCGCGCGCCTGCGCCGCCTGATCAACCTGGCGCAGATCGTCCAGTCGCACGCGCTGAACTTCTTCCACCTGTCGTCGCCCGACCTGCTCCTGGGCATGGACTCCGATCCCGAGAAGCGCAACGTGTTCGGCGTGCTCGCCCAGCATCCCAAGCAGACGAAGGAGGGCATCCGCCTGCGCGCCTTCGGTCAGGAGCTGATCCGCACGCTCGGCGGCAAGCGCGTCCACCCCGGATGGGTGGTCCCCGGTGGCGTGAGCCATCCGCTCGAAGAAGAAGCCCGCGACCGCGTCCTGGCCGAACTGCCCGAGATGATGGTGATCGTCGAGCGCAACCTCGACTGGTTCAAGGGACACATGGACGGCTTCCAGGAGGAGATCCGGAGCTTCGCGAACTTCCCGAGCCTGTTCATGGCCCTGGTCGACGAGAAGGGCCGGCTGGACTTCTACGACGGCAAGCTGCGCTTCGTGAATGCGGCCGGCAATGCCGTCGGCGACGACGTCGACCCGGCCGACTACGCGCGGGTGATCGCCGAGCGAAACGAGTCCGACTCGTACCTGAAGTCTCCCTACTACCGTCCGATGGGCTACCCCGACGGCATGTACCGCGTGGGACCGCTGGCCCGGATGAACGTGGTGGAGTCGCTCGGCACGTCGGCGGCCGATCAGGAATGGGCGGAATTCCAGCAGCTGTCCCGCGGATCGGTGCTGAGTTCCTTCCACTACCACTACGCCCGGCTGATCGAGATCCTGTACTGCCTCGAGCGCATCCGCGAACTGCTCGAGGATCCCGGGATCCTCGATCCGCACGTGCGCGCGCACGCCGAGCCCAACGCCCGCGTGGGCGTGGGCGCGTCGGAGGCGCCGCGGGGAACCCTGTTCCACCACTACGAGATCGACGAGAACGGCCTGATGAAGAAGGCCAATCTGATCATCGCCACCGGCCACAACAACCTGGCCATGAACCGCGGGGTGCTGCAGGTGGCCAAGCACTACATCAACGATGGTCAGGTGGACGACGGCGCCCTCAACCGCGTGGAAGCGGTGATCCGCGCCTTCGATCCGTGCCTGAGCTGCTCGACCCACGCCCTGGGCGAGATGCCGATGGACGTCGTGGTGCGCGACGCCCAGGGGAACGTGGTCGATCGGAAGGTCCGCTCGTGACCGCTCCCTTCGTGGTGATCGGCATCGGCAACACGCTGCGGCGCGACGACGGGGTCGGCCACGCGGTGGTCGAGGTGCTCCGTGAACACGCGGACCCGGCCGAAATCGAACTCTCAACCTGCCACCAGTTGCTGCCCGAGTGCGTGGTGTCGCTCGAGGGGCGACGCGGGGTGGTGTTCGTCGACGCGACGGTCGAGCGACCGGCCGGGGAGATCGGGACGCGCGCGGTCGAGGCCGATGCCGAACCGTGGCGCTGGGGGCACCAGTTGCGCCCGGAGACCGTACTGGGACTCCTGGACGACACATCTCGTCCGGCCGCCCTGGTGGTCGGGATCGGCGCCGCGGACTTCGACTACGGCGAGGAGCTCGGCAAGCCGGTGCGCGCGGCGGTGCCCGCGGCCGTCGAGGCGATCCTGACCTGGACGCGAACGGTGGACACCACCGCGTCCACCTGATCCCCGGACCTCCCCGAACGACCCTCCGGGCGGCTCCCGATGGCCACCCGGACCCTTCGCGCGCAGCTTCGGTCCCGCCCTCCACGTCGAAGGAAGCGGGATGCCCGGAGGCTCGAACGATCGGCACGAGTTCCTGCACCGCGTCGCGATCGTATGGTTCGCCGCGCTCGCGCTGGGGATCGTCTGGGCGCTGCTGCGCGAGATCGTGGCCGCGCTGCTCACCCTGTTCGGGGCACTGCTCTTCGCGGTGTTCCTCGACGCCTGCGCGCGGTGGATCGGGCACTGGCTGCGGCTGGGCCGGCGCACGGCCCTGACCATCGTGCTGGTGGTCATGCTGCTCGCGTTCGGGGGCTTCTTCGCGGCCACGGGCCCGTCGATCGTCGCGCAGACCGCGGAGCTCGCGGATCAGATTCCCGCCGCGCTGCAGTCGGCCCGCGACTTCGTCGACCGCCACGCCTGGTCGCGCGATCTGCTGAACGGCGCCGACGGGTCGTTCGCCGCGTGGGACTCCGACGTCTTCCGTCGGGTGACGGGCATCTTCTCCACGGCCTTCGGTGCCTGGTCGAGCATCGCGATCGCCCTGGTGGTCGCGGTGTTCGTCGCCTACGTGCCCTTCACCTACCTGAACGCGGCGCTCCGACTCGTGCCGCCGACGAACCGTCCTCGCGCGCACGAGGTCTTCGACCAGCTCGGCCAAGGGCTGCGGTGGTGGTTGGTGGGACGCGTGGCCTCGATGCTCGTGGTCGGTGTGATGACCTACGTCGGGCTCCTGATCGTGGACGTCCCCCTGGCCCTGACCCTGGCGTTGATCGCCACGGTGCTGTCGTTCGTGCCGTACCTGGGACCGATCCTCTCGGCCCTGCCGGCCATGTTGATCGCCCTGACCGACGATCCGACCAAGGCCCTCGTCGTAGCCGCGCTCTACGCCGGAATCCAGGTCGTCGAGGGCAATGCGATCACGCCCATCATCCAACAGCGTGCACTGCGTCTACCCGCCGCGCTGCTCGTGGCGACGCAGTTCGTCATGGGCGCTCTCCTGGGAATCGGTGGGATTTTCCTGTCGACGCCCTTCCTCGTGGTGGTCGTGATCCTCGTGCAGATGCTCTACGTCGAGTCGGCCCTCGGCGAGGACGTCGACGTCATGGGAAGTCACTGAACCGGCCCGATCAGGATCTCGTCGACGAAGATGAACGCCTCGCCGCCCGCCCCGGGGTGCCACGCGGGGATCGTTCCGTAGTTCTCGGCGTGTACGCGCACGTAGCGGGCGCGGGTGTCGACGTCGAGCAGCAGGCGCTCCCGGAAGACGGCGTCGACGTCGTCGGGAACAGTGTGGCCCACGCTGCCCACTTCGACGAAGTCCTCGCCGTCGTCGCTGACGAAGAAGCGCACGCGGGCGGGCATCCAGATCCACGACCGCATGTCCTGCAGGAAGCTCGCACCGAGGGCTTCGAGTTCCACGACCCCGCCGAGATCGACGGTCGCCACGAAGTCCTGGTCCTGGTAGCCCTGCCACTTGCCCGTGCGCCAGTCCTCGGGACCGAAGCGGCCGTCGATCAGCGCGTCGGGACCGCCCGCGGTGTACTGCGGATTCGGCACGCTCCGCACCTGCACGCTCCAGTCGTGCGGGATGCGATGGAAGCGACTGCTCACCACGGGGCTCGATCGATCGCCGTCGACGGCGACGAAGCGTAGATGGGTGGTCTCGTCGAGGCTGAGCGGCCCGTCGTAGCGCGCGCCGGTGTGGGGATCGGCGCCATCGGTGGTGTAGCGGATGGTGGCCCCGGGATCGGCGGTGGCGAGCTCCACGATGAGCGTCCCCCGGAAAGTCGCCGACTCCGCGCGCGACCAGGGTGCGGCCAGCACGGGCTCGCCGGCGACCCGTGACCGCGGACGGTGCTCCGGCGCGCGTCCCCAGTCGCTCGGGGTGCGGCCGGTCTCGACGGCCAGCGTGCCGCCGGCGAGGATCTCGTCGTGCCGCAGGAAGCTGCGCTCCAGCAGTTCGCCGTTCAACGTCGCCGACCGCACGTACACCGTGCCGTCACGCGGGCCGCGCGTCGCGATCGTGAAGCGGCGGCCGTTCTCGAGCCGCAGCTCGGCCCGCTCGAAGAGCGGAGGTCCGAGCACGTAGTCGGGCGATCCCGGCGCCACGGGGTACATGCCCAGCGCCGACAGCACGTACCAGCTCGACATCTGCCCGCAGTCCTCGTTGCCGATCAGCCCGTCGGGCTCCGGCGTGTAGAAGTCGTCGAGGATCGGGCGGATCCGCTCGGCGCTGCGGTCGGGACGGCCCGCGAAGTGGTAGAGCCACGCCACGTGATGGCTCGGCTCGTTGCCGTGGGCGTACTGGCCGATCCGGCCCGTGATGTCGGGCTGGTCGCGGCCGGTGGTCGCGCTGTCGACCTCGAAGAGCGAGTCGAGCGCGGCGACGAAACGGTCCTCGCCGCCCAGCGCCTCGACGAAGGACTCGACGTCGTGGGGCACCATGAAGCGGTACTGCCAGCCGTTGGCCTCGGTGTGGTGGAAGTCCACGCGCCGCGGATCGAAGGGTGTGAGCCAGCCGCCGTTCTCCCGTGCCCGCATGAAGCCGGTCCGGGGATCCAGCAGGTGGCGCCAGGCCTGGCTCCGTACGGCGTAGATGCGCGCGACGTCGTCGCGTCCCATGGCCTCGGCCATGCGCGCGATCGCCCAGTCGTCGTAGGCGTACTCCAGGGTCTTGCTCACCGACTCCGACTCGTGGTCGAGCGCGATGTAGCCGTCGCGCCGGTAGGCCTCCAATCCGTAGTGGTCGCGGGTGGCGCTGTGCCGCATGGCCTCGAGGGCGTGCTCGGCGTCGAAGCCGCGGATGCCCTTGACGTAGGCGTCGGCGATCACGCTCACCGCGTGGTAGCCGATCATGGTGAAGGTCTCGTTGGCGGCCAGCTCCCACACCGGCAGCAGGCCGCCCTGTTCGTACTGCGCCAGCATGGTCTGCACGAACTCGCGCGTGCGTTCCCGCTCGAGGATCGTGAACAGCGGGTGCGTGGCGCGGTAGGTGTCCCACAGCGAGAACACGGTGTAGTGCCGGCGCCCCTCGGTCCGATGGATCCGCTGGTCCATGCCGCGGTAGCGGCCGTCGACGTCGCTGAACAGGTTCGGCGCGAGGAAGCCGTGGTAGAGCGCGGTGGCGAACACCGTCTTCTGGGCGTCGGTGGCGCCCTCGATCGCGACCTTGTCGATCTGCTCGCGCCAGGCGTCGATCGCCGCGGCCTTCACCGCGTCGAAGTCACGTCCCCCGACGCTCGATTCGAGGTTGCGCAGCGCGCCGTCGACGTCCACCGCACTGATGCCGACGGCGATCTCCACGGGACCGCCCGCGGATCCGAACGAGAGCACCGCCTTGATCGGCGGCACCGCGTGCCCCTGCTCCTCGTACGACACGCCGTCGTGCTCCACTTCACGTGTGATGTCGACGTCGAAGTCCCGGTCGGCACGCAGGGCGAAGTACACGTGCTGGTCGCGTGCCCAGGCCGTCGAACGCCGCATGCCGACCAGGGTGCGCCCGTCGATCACCTCGAGCGCGTTGTCGAGCAGCGCGTCGCGGTGCGCCAGGTCGAGGATCACGTGCGCCGGCTCGCCGGCCGGGAAGGTGTAGCGGTGCACGCCTGCTCGTTCGGAGGCGGTGAGCTCGACCTTCACCCCGTAGTCGGCGAGTTCGACCTCGTACCAGCCGGCGCCCGCCCGCTCCGTGGCCTTGTCGAAGCGGCTCCCGTAACCGCCGTCGGGATCGTCGGGATAACCGTTCCGCAGCACGGGCTCGCCGGTCATCGGCATCAACAACACGTCGGCGTAGTCGCTCACGCCGGTTCCCGAGAGGTGGGTGTGGGAGAAGCCGAAGACGATCGTGTCGGTGAAGTGGTAGCCCGAGCAGCCGTCCCACCCCGTGAGGCGGGTGTCGGGCGAGAGCTGCACCATACCGAAGGGCAGGGTCGGGCCCGGATACGTGTGCCCGTGGCCACCGGTGCCGATGAAGGGGTCGACGTGATCGACCAGGGAGGCCGAGGCCGGGACGGCGAGGAAGAGCAGGACGGAGAGGAATCGGATCATGGAGGACTCGACCGGGTGCGGGGATCGTCAGCGGTGGTCGGCCGGCATGGTAGCCGAGGCCGGGGGCCGAGTCGAAGTCCGCCGTGTCCCGCGCGCCATGGTCGCGGTGAGCGCGTCGGCGGTGAACATCCGTCCGAGCGCACGGGAATCGTTCACCGGGGCGGCGCTGGATCGAGCCTTCGGTACGGACCCACGCGCTCCCGGAAGGACCCACACGACTCGCAACGAACGTAGGGGCGCGTCCTACCACAGGAACAGGCCGACTCTCACCAGCGGCGCAAGCCACTGCGGCGCAACGCCCTGGACCCACTCATCGCGTCGACGGGCGGGGCTCGCCCCGCACCGGCTCGTGCTTGGCCCTTCTGTTGCCTCCCACGGGCTTCGGCCCCGGAGAGAAGCGTGTTCCGGGGACACCCTGACGATCCACCACACGACCGCAGCTACGGCAAAGAAAAGTGGAGACACCGTGATCAAGAACCTCAGGATCGGTGCCAAGCTCGGCGTCGGATTCGGACTGGTCATCGCCCTGACGCTGGGACTGGGCGCGCTGGCCATCTCGTCGATGAACGAGATCGGTACTCGCTCGAGCTGGTTGGCGGACGAGTACCTGCCAGAGGTCCGGCTCGCGAGCCAGATCGAGCGCAGCAGCCTGCTCACCATGTACGCCATGCGGGGCTACGGGCTGACCGGCGACCGGGACCTCCTGGCCGAGGCCGAGGCGGAGCTGCAGACGGTCTCCGAGGCCGCGGCCGACGCTCGGACTCTCTCCGAGGAATCCACGCAGCTCGAGATGCTGGCCGGGAACATCGACGCCGTGCGAGCCGAGATCGACTCCTACGTCGACCTCAAGGATCGCACCGAGCTGGCGAACACCGAGATGAACGCGGCCTACGACACTCTCGATTCCGCTTCCGAGTCCTATCTGCGCACCTCGGGTGCCGTCCTCGACGATCTGGCTGCACGCTTCGATCGCGGCATCGATTCCGGCGAGCCGCCCTCGGAGCTGAAGAGCTACCGCCACCGTATGGAGTGGGTCAACGACGTGATCGACGTGGGCAATGCTACGCGTGTGGCCACCTGGCAGGCCCGGGCCCAACGCGATCGTTCGATGCTCGAGGCGGCATTCGCCGACTTCGAGTCCGTGGACGTCATCCTGCAGAGGATCCGTGAGACCACCACACGACAGGACGACCTGGAGCGCCTCGAGACCATCGCTTCCGCCGGCGATGACTATCGCCGCGGCATGCGCGAGCTCTCCGATGCCTGGTCCCGACTCGACGCCCTGGCCCAGCAGCGCGACGAGGTCGGCGAGACCCTGCTCGCGCTGGCCACCGACGTCAGTTCCCGGGGGATCGACGAGGCCGACGCGATCGCGGGCGACGCCGAATCCACGGTGGAACAGGCTTCGACGGTGCTCGTGGTGGGACTCGGTATCAGTTGCCTGCTCGCCATCGTCTTCGCCGTGTTCATCACCCGCGCGATCACCCGCCCGTTGGGTGTGGGCGTGCGCTTCGCCCGCTCGGTGTCCGACGGCGATCTCACCCAGAGTGTCGACCTCGACCAACGCGACGAGGTCGGCATGCTCGCCGAGGCGTTGAATCAGATGGTCGACCGCGTGGGCGAGGTCGTCGGCAACGTGAAGGCCTCGGCCGACAACGTCACCGCCGGCGCCCAGGAACTGAGCGGAGCCGCGCAGAAGCTGTCGGAGGGCTCGACCGAGCAGGCCTCCTCCATCGAAGAAGTCAGCTCGAGCATGGAGCAGATGGCGAGCAACATCCGTCAGAACGCCGACAATTCGTCGCAGACCGAAAAGGTCTCGGTCAGTGTGTCCGAACGGGCCACCGAGGGCGGACGCGCCGTCGAGGAGACCGTCACCGCGATGAACGAGATCGCCGAGCGCATCGGGATCGTGGGCGAGATCGCCCGGCAGACCAATCTGCTGGCCCTGAACGCCGCGATCGAGGCCGCCCGGGCGGGCAGTCACGGCAAGGGCTTCGCCGTCGTGGCGAGTGAGGTGCGCAAGCTCGCCGAGCGCAGCCAGAAGGCCGCGGCCGAGATCGGCGAGCTGTCCAGTTCGAGCGTCGAGGTCGCCACCCGGGCCGGTCAGCTCCTCCAGGAGATCGTGCCCGACATCCAGCGGACCTCGGACCTGGTCCAGGAGATCAGCGCGGCCAGCCGTGAGCAGGACAGCGGCGCACAGCAGATCAACGGCGCCATCGAGCAACTCGACCAGGTGATCCAGCAGAACGCTTCGGCCAGCGAGGAGATGTCGGCGACCAGCGAGGAGCTGACCGGTCAGGCCGAGCACCTGCAGCAGGGCGTGGCCTTCTTCCGCGTCGACGAGGGGAGTGGGCAGTCGTGAGCACCGACCTCGCCACCACCTCGCAGCAGTACCTGACCTTCCGTCTGGCCGGCGAGACCTTCGCCCTGGCCATCGCCAAGGTCCGCGAGGTCCTCGAGCACCGAACCCTGACCAAGCTACCGCAGACACCCGCGACGGTGCGCGGAGTGATCAACCTGCGCGGACACGTGGTGCCGGTCGTCGACCTCAACCTCCGCTTCGGAAATCGAGAGACCGAGACGACCGTCGACACCTGCATCGTGATCACCGAAGTCGAGATCGACGGCACGGTTGCACACATCGGCGCCCTCGTCGACGCCGTGGACGAGGTCTTCGAACTCGAGGACGACCGGATCGAACCCCCGCCGCGCATGGGCCTGAACCTCGACACGAGCTACGTCCGGGGAATGGGCAAGCGGGACGACGACTTCGTGATCGTCCTCGACGCCGACCGTGTCTTCGACGCACGCGACGCCGCGTTGTCGCAGTCTGAACGCGACGAGACATCGGTCTAGCCGCGCTCGGGGAGCGGTCGCCTTCACTCCCACCGTGGGCCTGCGCCCATGGAAGGCGGCCGCTTCCGCGGCGGAAGTGTCTCGTTCCGGCGTGGAAAGTCCCCAGGTGTCACCGATGCGCGCGTTCGACGGACGTCCTGGACGGCACGCCGCACCGCGATGCGGACGTCATCGTCTGGTGTCGACGACCGGGAGGTTCGAGAACTCGAGGCCGTGGTGGATGGTCGCCTTCTGGTGCGCGTGGCCCACGCCGTCGCACACCCGACGGAACGACTCCAGCCGCTCGTCGATGCTCGGGCGCCGCTGATCGCAGGGCCCGGTGATGGGCACATCCGGCACGTACTCCATGTCGAATGATGGCCAGCCGTCCGACCGTGCGCTGGAGCGGGCCGGTCTGTTCGGCCTTCCAGACCTCGCCCATTCCACCCCGGCCGATGCGCTCGAGGAGGACGTAGGGTCCCAACGACGCACCGATCCGGGCCGCGGGCATCTGGGGGGCGGTCGGACCGAGTTCCGTCCCGCCGTCGTCCGGTTCGGGAGGGCGATCCTCCATGATCGTGGAGTCTACACGATCGGATCCCGCCCGCGGCCGGAATCAACGTGTGACGATCTTCACGATCTCCTGGGCCATCTTCGTGGCCGAGGCCGGATTCTGTCCGGTGACCACACGACCGTCGACGATCACCTGCTCGGTGAAGTCGGGGGCGGTGACGACCTCGGCCCCGAGTTCACGCAGGCGCGACTCGAGGAGGAAGGGGACCACGGCCTCCTTCTGCGCGGCGTGCTCCTCGGAGTCCGTGAACGCGGCCAGGCGCCGGCCCGCGACGAAGGATCGACCGTCGTCGTCGATCACGCCCACGAAGCACGCCGGCCCGTGGCAGACCGCGCCGACCACCCCACCGCGGCCGTACACGTCGAGGATCGAACGCGCCACGACCGGGTTGCTGGGCAGGTCCCACATCGTGCCGTGGCCGCCGGCGAACACCAGCGCGTCGACGTCCTCGGCCGCGATCTCGTCGAGCGGCACCGTGTGATCGACCGCCCGCCGCACCTGCGGATCGTCGAGGAAGGCGGCCATGACCGGATCGTCGCGATCCGTGCTCGACGGATCGAGCGGTGCCGGTCCGCCCCGCGGACTGGCGAAGGTCACACGGAAGCCCGCCTCGGTGAACACGTGCCACGGATGCGCGGCCTCGCCCAGGTAGTACCCGGTGGCCTCGCCCGTGGCGCCGAGCGTGCCGTGGTTGGTCAGCACGATCACGGCGTGCGGGGCGTCGTCCTGCGCCGCGGCGCCCGGGGCGCCGACGAGGAGCACGAGCAGGGTGAAGAGGATGCGGTGGAGCATGGTGTCGCCGGGGGGAATGGATGCGTCCAGGGTAGGAAGGGCGGCAGGGGATGCCAGTGTCGGTGGGGGCGGGGTGGGATCTTCCGCGTGGGACGGGGATGCGGTCGGCGACGTCAGGACTTCCGGTACGCCGGAAGCAGTCCACGAACCATCGGGAAGTGCTTCGTGTTCAGGGTCTTCAGGGACGCTCCGAATTTCGGAGGCCGTCGCAGCGGTCAGCACATCCGCGAGACCGGTGCCGTGCGATGACCCGTGGTCCCGCTGCCTCACTCCTCCCCGGCCCAGGCTCCCACCAACTCCACGAGAACCCCAGCCGGCAACCGCCGCTGGTACACCGGATCCGCGTGCAGGAAGCGGATGACCTTCTCCTCGTCGATCACCGCCACTGCCGGCACCGGCAGCACGTGGTGGTCGAGGCCCGACGACTCCTCGAGCAGCTTCGCGTAGCGCTCGTCGGTCTGCACGTAGGCCAGTCCGAAGGCCTCGATCGCCTCCGCCGGCGCGTCGGAGAGCACGGGGAATTCGAGCCCGAGCTTCTTCACGCTTTCGGCGACCTTCGATGGTTTGTCGGGAGACACGGCGATCAGCTGGTAGTCCCGCTCGGCCAGGTCTTCGACCACGCTCTGCAACTCACCGAGTTGCGCGACGCAGAAGGGTCACCACCCACCACGGTAGAACACCACGATCGCCGGGGCGTCGCCGAGGACGGCGTGCAGGGTGGTCGGGGTACCGTCGGCCGTGGTGAGCGGAACGTCCGGGGCTTCGGATCCGACCAGGAGAGGACGGACTTCGGACGCAGCGTCAGGGAGTTGGGCGGACGCCCGCTCACTCGCGATTGCGGAAACGAGGACGGCGCCGGCCACGAGGGCGAGGAGCGGGCCCGGCGAAACGACCGGGCGTCGAGTGCGGAGAGTCATCAGGGCTTCGGATCCAGGGGGAGCGGTGATGGGGGACTGCTGGTCGCTCGGGTACGAGAACGAGCGACCTCACGTGACAGGACCGCGTCGTCGGCCCTGCTCGTACGGCGGTCGCGGGGCTTCACGGTCGCACGATCGGAACTCGGCCACCGTGCGGTGGGCCGGGGACGTTCGGGGGAAGATCCGCTCCGAACTTCGGGAACGGACGCGCTCTCAGGTTCTCACCTCGTTCCCTTTCCTCCGAAAGGGTATGGACTCCTCGGGCGCAGGGGGCTCCTGGAGCGCGTCGTCACTGTCGGGGAAGCTGGCCAGGACCGGGATCTCCAGGTGCTGCTCGACGTCGTCGCGGTTGCCGAGGGAGTGATCCAGATTCTCCAGATAGAATGCGAGCCCGATGCCCGCCATCAGCGCCAGGATCGGACCCAGAGCCAGGCGCACCATGTCGGCCTTCGCGTTCGCCCTGGCGCCGACCGCAGGACTGAGAACCGCGACGCTGTAGTCCCGGAAGCTCTGGCGATTGATCTCCGAATCCACGGACTGCTCCGAGAGCTCTGCGTACTGACTCTGCAGCGAACTGATCTGCGACTCCAGCGTCTGCAGACGACTGCTGTTGTCGAGAATACGCCCGATCTCGGTCTCGAGCTCGTCGAGCTGCCGGACCAACGCGTCGTTGACACTCTGGGCGACCCGGAGCTCGTGTTCCCGCATCGCGATCATCTGCTGGGTGTGCTCCTCGACCGAAGCCTCCAGACTCGCCACCGCCCGACGCGCCTCGACCACCTGCGGATGTTTCTCGGTGTACTTGTCCTGGAGCTCGCGGAGGGTGTCCCGCTCACGGTTGAGCCGGCGAACCCGCTCGACCATCGATCCACCCTGGACCGACCCCGTGTTCTCGGTGAAGGGGAGAGTCCCTGCTTCGTTGGCCAGGAATCTCTTCGCGTCTTCGATCTGCGTTCGCAGGCGCGCGATGTCGCGCTCGTTGCCCGAGAGACGGAGCCGCAACTGTTCTCGGCGATCGGTCAGCCTTTGGTTCTGGTGATCGATGTTGCCCGTTCCGAGTTGGCGTAGGATCGCAGACCGCTCCGCCTCCAGGGTCTCCAACCGAGCGAACACTGTGTCGGCGCGCGCACCGATGATCCCCATTGCATTGGGCAATTCGTAGATCTGATCGTGGTACTCGACATAGCTCTCGGCAACAGCGTTCGTGATCCGTTGAGCGATCTGTGGGTCGAGGTGGGTTCCCGAGACGAAGAGTACGTTCGACTCCCCCACGACCCCGGTGGCGATCGACTTCGACAGCTTGCCGAGGGAGATGTCCACGGGATCCCCCTCCGCGGGATCCTGCAGTTTCGCTCGCGCCTTCTGCAGCACGGGCATGCTCTGCAGGACCTCGATCTCCGACTCGACGACCTCGACCCAGGGAAGCGCCCGGCTGATGCGCTCCAGTACGCTCGACCGAGCTCCCTGTCGATTCAGGAGCAGTGTGGCATCGGCCGTGTACGTCGTGGGCGTCGTCACCGTCTTCAGACCGATGATGAGCGACGTGACCAAGAAGATTCCGAGGATGATCCACTTGCGCTTGAAGACCACCGCCAACAGATCACGCAGCGTGGTGTCGCGCTCGGTCGGGCCCGGTCCCTGGGAATAGATACCGCTCATGTTCGTTCTCCTGCTTGAGCTCCGGCTCAGAATCGCCGATTCTCGAAGACGTCCTCGAAGTTGACGAGACTCCAACCCGAGATGGCCACGTCCTCGGCCAGAAGGATACCGCGCAACGCCTGCTCCGTGGCGTTGTCCCATCTGGAAATGTTGCTCCTCGGGACCCAGACGATGTCGTAGGGCCGGAGTTGAAGCGAAGCGTCGCGATCGTCGTCGGCCATGTACTCCCGCATGTTCAGCAGGGCGGCGAAGGACTTCTCGTCGCCCTGGCCCTTGCGCAGAAGGATGATGTTGCTGAGACGCGCAGAGTCACGGTAGCCCCCCGCCTGGGCCAGCGCCTGCATGATGTCGATGCGCCGCTCGTACTGGTACTCTCCCGGGCGGGTCACTTCACCCAGCACGTAGAAACGTGCCCCGGTCTCCTGCACGATCACGTCCACGCGGGGCGAGACGAGGACCTCGGCGTAGGCGCCCTGCACCTCACCGGCGAGTTCCTCGGGCGACTTGCCCTCGGCCCGGACGTCGCCCAGATAGGGAAGACTCACGAATCCGTCGGGGCGCACCTTCACGAAACGGTTCTGCTCGGGGTGGGTGAAGAAGACCACCTCGAGCTGGTCGCCACCCTGGATGCGGTAACGCCATTCCTCGTCCGAACCCAACTCCGTGGTTCCGCCGGCGAAGACCTGTTCCGCTTCGTCGGCGTTGGGGCCGGTGGACTGCCCACGGTTCAGATCGAAGTCCGATCGCGCCGACGCACCGCATCCCGTCCCCAGCAGGATCACTCCGAGAAGCAGCGTCAATGTGCGCAGTCGCTGGGCGAAAGCCCGCGGGACCGACGCCGGGACCAAGTCGAAGACTGCTCGCATAGTTGCGCTCCGTGTCCGGGAAAGGTGGAACGTCCCTGAGAACTCCGCCTGTCCCTGGTGACTGTTGGACTGCGGCTCGGTAGCTGCAATCGACATTCCATCGATTCGAGACGGCCACGGTGCACATCCGGGCAAGAATGCGCGGCGCCGGTACGTCTCCGGCCACGGACCGCGGCGGCGTCGTCGATATGGGGTGGCCATGCGTATGGCCCGCCGAATCCATTACCAGTCTGCGTCGTTCGGACTCCGTGGGGCTCGCCTTCGGGAAGACGGCGATCGTGAACGTGCGAGGGGAGGCTCGCGGGGCACCCGATCCATGGTACCACGTGGAGGATAGCGCGGCGGCGGTCGGAAATCCAACCGGGGACTTGCCCGGCGATCGGTCCGGGTCGGGACCTCCGAGG
>DATFKK010000168.1 GCA_035268685.1 Candidatus Krumholzibacteriia bacterium
TCCCGGAGAGGATCTCCGAGAGGGTCTCGGGGTCGATTCCGAAGACCTCGAGGTCGACGTCCTTCGAGTCGATCCCCAGGCGGAGGTCGCGGACGAACCCGCCGACCAGCAGGGCACGGCCTCCGGCTCCGCGCACGCGAGCGGCGATCGTCACGACCCGCGGGTCGAGGCGTCGTTGCAGGTCGTCCACGTCGGGTGTGGGTCGCAGTGAGCGCTGAGCCATGGCCGATATTGTAGTCCATCCGCCCGGGCCGTGCCCGCGCCCCGTGGAGCGAGGGGCTGGACCCCGCGCGGCCTTTCGCCTAGCGTGGATCGACCTCCCCGACCGGATGGCGACGACATGAAGATCGCCCTGACCCGCTTCGCCCGAGGGCGCCTGTTCGAACCGCCCGACGGTGTCCCCCGGATCCCGGGAGTGACGCCCGAGGAGTTCGTCGATCACTGCAATGCACACGTCCCGCTGGAAGACCGCGAGGGCTACGCTCCGTTCTGCCGTCTGCACGTCCATCGGAACTGGACACCGGCGCGGTGCGCGGCCGTGGAGATCACGGCCGACAACGAACGCTTCCTCCGCAGCGGCTACGAAGCTCGCGCCGAGGGCGAGCTCCCGGTCCTGACCCGGTGGTTCGAGGGAATCGAAGCCCCCGTCGCGGCGTACCTGCAGGTGATCCTGTACAGCGCCGAGCAGTTGCGGCGCGAGGACGACCCCGTCGACGCCGACTGGGGAATCGTGGGTTGCCTGGCCACCCCCGACCGCACGGAGCCACCCATGGCACCGATCACCATGCTGCGCAACGCGCTCGGCGTGGAAGAGGGCGGCAGCGGCGTGCCGCTCGACCGAGACGCGTACCGGCGCAGCGTCGACTACTGGAGCCGACACGCGAACGTCCGCACCCCGAGCGGAGGCTCGCGGTGAACTCCGACCGACCACCCGACCGCCCGCCCCACCGAACGCCCCGAGGAGAGATCCCCATGTCCCACCGCCTGCTGGTCCCGCTGGCGCTCGCCCTGGCCCTCGTCCCGTTCACCGGAGCGATTCCCGACGTGGGCGCGCAGGCCGCCGGCGGGGCCGAGTGGTCCGACGCCGACTTCGACGCGGGTGCCGGGATCCCCTTCGATCCCGCGGTCCGCACCGGGACACTGGACAACGGCCTGCGCTGGTTCGTGCGCGAGAACTCCGAACCCGAGAACCGCGCTGCGTTGCGGCTGGTCGTGAACGCGGGCAGTGTTCTCGAGGACGACGACCAGCGCGGGTTGGCCCACTTCCTCGAGCACATGGCCTTCAACGGGACCGAGAACTTCGAGAAGCAGGAGCTGGTCGACTACCTCGAGTCGATCGGCATGGAGTTCGGCCCGGAGATCAACGCCTACACCAGCTTCGACGAGACCGTGTACATGCTCCAGATTCCGCTCGACGACCCCGAGATCGTCGACACGGCCTTCACCGTACTGGCCGACTGGTCGCGGCGTCTGACGTTGGATCCCGAAGAGGTCCGGAAGGAGCGCGGCGTGGTGCTCGAGGAGTGGCGTCTACGGCGCGGCGCGCGCCAGCGCGTGCGCGACGAACAGATTCCCGTGCTCTTCCACGGCGCGCGCTACGCGGAGCGTCTGCCGATCGGCCTGCCCGAGATCATCGAGAGCGCCGACCGCGAGCGCCTCGAACGCTTCTACACCGACTGGTACCGGCCCGACCTGATGGCCGTGATCGCGGTCGGAGACTTCCAGCCCGAATCCATGATCGAGCGCATCGAGGAGAGCTTC
The DNA here is from genome assembly GCA_035268685.1 of Candidatus Krumholzibacteriia bacterium. Classification (NCBI taxonomy): domain Bacteria; phylum Candidatus Krumholzibacteriota; class Candidatus Krumholzibacteriia; species Candidatus Krumholzibacteriia bacterium. The sequence continues at coordinate 1,762 of DATFKK010000168.1, forward strand.
GGAGGACCCTGGGGACCGGCCGATGCCGAAGAGCGCACCGTCTACGAGGTGCCGCCGCACGACGACACGAAGATCGTGATCGCCACCGACGAGGAGTTGAGCACGAACACCGTGCGCGTGGTCGTCAAGAAGCCGCGCGAGCCCGTCGAGACGGTGGCCGACTTCCGCGAGGCCCTGGTGGAGCGGTTGTACACCAGCATGCTCAACCAACGTCTGCGCGAGCTGACGAACGAGCCCGACCCGCCCTTCGTGTTCGGGGGTGTGGGCTCGGGCCGCTTCGCACGCACGACGGAGAGCGTGAGTCTGTACGCGACCGCCGAGGACGGAGGCCTCGAGCGAGCGCTCGAGACGATTCTGCTCGAGGCGAAGCGCGTGGCAGAACACGGATTCACGGCCGCCGAACTCGATCGTGCCGAGGCCGGCTTCCTGCGGTCGATCCGCAACCGCTACGACGAGCGTGAGAACGTGGACAACGCGACCTTCGCCGGACAGTACGTCTCGCGTTTCCTCGAGGGCCGGACCATCCCTGGAATCGAGTGGCGCTACGAGGCGGTCCAGCGCCTGCTCCCCGGCATCGCGATCGACGAGGTGAACGCCGTCGGTCTCGGTGCCGAACTCCTCCAGCGGGACAACCGTGTGATCACCGTGAGCGCACCGGACGATCCCGCGATTCCGGTTCCGGCCGAGGCCGATCTGTTGACCGTGTTCGAGCGCGTGGAATCCACGGCGACCGAGCCCTACCGGGAGGACGTCAGCGAAGCCCCGCTGCTCGCACGCACGCCGCCGCCGGGCGAGATCGTCGAAGAGGTCCGCGTCGAGGAGCTCGACCTCACGGTGTGGACGCTGGGCAACGGTCACCGTGTGGTCGTCAAGCCGACCGACTTCAAGGAGGACGACTTCTCGTTCACCGCGTTCAGCCCGGGTGGTCGATCGCGAGGGACCCTGGATCTCGACCGGTCCCTGGA
>DATFKK010000169.1 GCA_035268685.1 Candidatus Krumholzibacteriia bacterium
TCTGTCGGGTGACGACCGGCGGGGTGTCGAACGGTGGGCGGAACGTCGTCGCTCGTGGCCCATGCCGCGCGACCACTTCCGCCGCGGAAGTCGGGATCCCGGAAGTCTCGTCGGGGATGTTCCGCGCGGGAAGACTTCGCCCGCGTCCCGCGACCCGACCCGCCGACACCATCTCTGCTGCCGCGTCATCGATCCCACTTCTCGCGGAACCGGACGTCGTCGTGGCCGTGAGTCCAGACCGTCTGCAGCGCTTGCGTGGCGGCTTCGTACACTTCGCGGGCAGTGCACTCCGGATGCTTCGGGCGCGGCGCGCCCTGCTTCGATCCGTCAACAACGGCCTTGCGCCCGTCTCCATCGAAGGCTGGTCTCACCAGGCGGAGATTCGCTCGAGCCGCCTTGGCAGAGTCGCTGAACCGTCCGACGAACGGAGTCCGCCACTCACGTCAGCGGAAGCGTACGAGGCGCCTGACTTCCATGTGTTCTCCGGTATCGACCCGCAGGTAGTACACACCGGAAGCGACGAGCGCCCCGCCATCGTCCCGCCCGACCCACTCGATCGTGTGCCGTCCTGCCGAGAGCGAACCGCTGACGAGACTTCGGACCCGGCGACCGCGCGCGTCATGAATCGTGGCCTCCACCGTCCGGGTGCGGTCCAGGGAGAAAGTGATCGTCGTGAAGGCCCGGAACGGGCTCGGACGAATGCTCGAGATCGAGACGCCCTTGGTACCGTCCGACGGTTCGGGATCCACACCTACCGCCGTGTTCTCCTGGAACACAGTCATGATGCGATCGACGGGGACGTCGAACATCAGACTCTGACTCTCCCCGCCCGGCCAGATGACCTCGAGCCTCTCGACGGTTTCCGCTTCGCCGAGGCCGAAGTGCAGGAACGGGGTCGATTGCACGCCATTCGACGCAGTGATCCAGTGCTGACGACGTTGGACGCGCCCATTGGCGACCAGTTCGACTGTCGCCCCGATGCCGAGCGCATTTCCGGTCGCTGGATCGCCGCGCAGGTCGAGCTGCAACCAGTGCCGGTCGACGAACGGATCGGCGATCCGGCCCGATGCGCCACCCATCTGCCGGAACACGTCGAGCCAACCGTCGCGATCGAAATCGCCGACGGCCATCTCGGACGACGCGAGTTCCTCGCAGAGCTCCGATCCGTCGCAAGCGTTCGTGAATCGATACTTGCCGTCGTCGTAGGCGAAGTACACGGCGACACCTCCGTCGCTGCGATTCACCACGATGTCGCGACGGCCGTCGTTGTCCATGTCCTCGACGACGAGGTCGGTCGGCGTACCCGCCGGGGCACCCGAAGGAAGACTGCGGGCGACGTCCCCGATCGTCAGCTCCGGAAGAAAGACGTATCTGCCGGGCTCGTTCGCGAAGATCTCCACCGCGTTCTCCCAGGCCAGGACCACAGCGGGGCGCTCATCCGACCAGAGGTGGGCCCACTTCGCGACCGGCTCGAAAGCATAGAACTCATCGTGGATGTTGCTGCGGGGATCAAACGACGGCAGGTCGGAGTACGCCCAGAGCGAGGCCTGGAAGAACCCGAAGTTGTCCGAGAAGGCGTTCTCGAGAACGATCGCGCCGAACTCCTGTCCGACGAGGAGATCCGGGTCGCCGTCGCCATCGTGGTCCGCGATGTCGATCGACCGGATGCTGCCCGAACCGATGTCGTACTTCGATCGCAAGAGGACGCTTCCGACACCAGCTGGATCACGGGTAACCACACAGAGCGAATCACCCTTCGTGGCGAGAAAGTCCAGCGTCCCGTCTCCGTCGAAGTCAGCCCAGCCGTTCAGACTGCTACTCCAATCCGCGAGTTCGGCCGGCCACGCACCGTCGACCTCGACCAGGGTATCCGACGTCGTCTCCACGAGAACCCGCGGCCCCTGGTAACCAGCACTCGCGATGAACCAATCGCGCCGCCAGTCGCTGTTCCAGTCTCCGAAACTCACGCGCTGCGCCTCGAAAGGAGCGCCGGTAGGCGTCACGTCGCGGACTCCCCCGTTTGCGGACGGTTCGACGACACGGCTGATCCCACTTCCGAGCTCCTGGACGAAGTCCCCGAAGAAGAGCTCGATCGACGGCTCTCCGGCGACGTTCGTGAAGGCGGGATGGTACGTGAAGGAAGGGGATGATCCTTCGGACGTCGGATCGAGACTCCAGTAGGTCATCGCGGGCGCCCGTGCGCACGTCTCGTCGGCAAGGGGCGTCTGGACGAGGCCGGCGTTGCGTGCACGAAGGCCGAAGCACGCGTCGACGCCTGGAGCGCGCGCGGAGGCGACGACGACGCTGCCATGCGTCGGGCTCCACCAGCTCGAGCCTCCGGGACCGGCAAGGATCGAGCCGTCGGTCAGATCGACGATCTGGACCTCGGTCCCGGGGGCGTTGTCTCCCAGGTCGACCTCGAGCTCGACCTCACCGGGCCGGTCGACGACCGATGCGAAGCGCGGGCGCTCGGCGGCGGTCATCAGTGAAACCATGTCCGACGTCGCGGTCTGCAACGAGGCGGCCGACATCCTCAGGTAGAGGTCCACGGCGGTGTTTCCCGTGAACTCCGAGGGCGGCACGGCGATCTCGACCTCTGCTTCCTCTCCGATCGTACCGAGCCCTTTCGGATTCACGCCGTCGGGCACGACATACGAGTCACCGGGCGGAATACCGCTGGGAGCGATCAACGTTTCGAGTTGCGCCAGGGGAGATCCAGGGACGAGTCGACTCGTGACCACCACCGAGTCGTCGCGAGCGACGGCCTGTACGGACACGAACTGCGGATCGTCGAAGTCTGTCGTCACCTTCGACGGGAGAAGGTAGAAGCGTCCATCGTCGGTCAGTACGCCGATGTCGGCCTGGCTGTCGGCGTCGAACGTACCGACAACGACGTCCGCGACATCGCTCGCGGTGTACCAGGTCTCGTCGTCGATCCAGGACGCACCGTCAGCAGACCCTTTCGACCACTGGACCCAGTCGGTCGTGCCGTCGTGGGACACGCCGATCGCGTCGCGCCGGCCGTCGGTGTCGAGGTCACCGGTGCCGTAGAAGTCGCTTGATCGAATCGATTGGGATCCCGGCTCGCCCAGTCGATGAAAGCGCCCGAGGGTATCGACGACGGCGGGAACGTCGCGTCCGAGGTCGTCGTCGAGCACCAGGACGGAGTCGAAGCCGAACGGATCCGAACTCTGTGGCACCGGATCGGGATACGCCGGGTTCGGAACGGCAGACGCACCGTCGTAGAGCCACCAGGTCTCCTGCACGCGAGAGTACAGACCGAGGTCGTCAGCACCGTCTCCATCCCAATCACCGATCACGGGAACCAGGTCGAGCCCCGGCGAGACCGGCAACGAGGAACCGTCGGGCCAACCGGCCGGCGCGGTTCCGTCGGAACTCTGCAGGATCCCCCATTGCCCGTTCGAGGTGTCGAACCAGACGCGGTCGGGGATCTGATCAGCGTCGAAATCGCCGATCACCGGTCGAGCGGTGCTCGGCATCGAGGTCCATGGGAACGAGTCAACGATGCCATTGGTGTCGACGAGCCACGTCCACGTGCTTCCGTCCCATCCCGCGTACGCTGGATCATCCCATCCGTCGGCATCCCAGTCGGCAACGGTCGATACGATCGACGTCAAACCCGAATCTGCGAGCGAAGCATCCGGCCAGGATCGAAGTCTCGGTTCCAGCACCTCGTCACCGTCCCAGAGCACGTACTCCAGGGTCGTCGTCGCGAAGCCCAGGCCCTCGGTCCTCCCATCGACGATCAACCAGTACTCCGTACCAGGGACGAGGTCTTTCGCGACGATCGTGTACGCGAAGGATTGAAGCTCACGGTCCAGCTCGATCCATCCCGGAATCTGGATCGCCGACTTCCGTCGACTCACTTCTGCACTCAAGAGTTGCGTGTGCATCGGATAGTCGTAGGCCGCGCTGATGTCGGCGGGCGGCTCCTCGGGGTGGACGCCGACGATTCCTATGGTCGCACTGCGCAGTTCGTCCGGAGGGATGTCGCCATCACGCCCGCATTCGCTGCAGCGATCGACGCCGTAGAGGGCGAGGACCACGCTCGAAGACGGAGCGACGAAGCGAATCGTTGGCAACTCTGTGACGGCTACATCACCCGAGGCAGTCCTCGTGACGCTTCCTTTCGACAATCGCGCCGCGTGTACGGACCCGTGCGGAAACAAAAGCAGGCCGAGAATCAACCCGACCATCCAAGCACCGCGAACCATGACCGACCCTTCGATAGACTTTCGACGTCAGATCGCGCGCATTGCGAGACCGTCCCGGATGCGGCTGGACAGGCGATACGCCTCTTCGCGAGAGAGGCCCATGGCGGACGCTCGAGGATCGTTCGACCCGAGCCTTTCCGTTCCGACGAGGACGAAGGACCTCCAGCCACTGATACCCCGTCACTCATACAAGCGACGTTCGAATCCCGATACGACACGGTATCCGCCGGGCGGCGCCTCCCGGGCCGGGATCACGGCACCCCCACCAGGACGAAAGGCGCCCAGCGCGCACGATCGTGCGGTCCGCGACGCTCGGCCAGGGCGCGTTTGGCCTCCCGGAGGCAGTGGGCCAGATCCGGGCTGCGATCCGCGCTCAGGCTCTCCGCGATCTCAGCGTAGAACGACTTCATGAGTTCCTGGGTCGATCGATCCCCGACCGGCCAGAGTGTCGCGACCACCCGCCGGGCTCCTGCTGCGAGGAATTCACGCGAAAGTCCGACAACACCCTCACCGGCGACGGTGCGACCCCGGTGGGTGTCGCAGGCGGAAAGGACCACCAGGTCCGAATCGAGACGGAGAGATCCGATCTCGTGCAGATCGAGAAATCCGTCGTCCGCGCTCGTTCCCGCGCCAGGACTCAGTACCAGGCTCGCGGTGACGTGGTCTCCGATCTGCGCGACGAGACCGTGGGTTGCCAGGTGAAGGATGCCGGCCTCGGGAGCACGCTCTCGCACGACCGACTCCGTCGCCCTCGCACCGGCGTACAGTTCGACCTGGCGAAGCGACCGGCGGATGTGCTCCCCCTCGGCGCGCGTGCCGGGCAGTCGTTGGAGCGGCTGGTTCATGACCGAGCGCCGAGCATCCCTTGATGGACGACCCTCGAAAGCCGGATCGGCCACGACCACGACGGGCCGGTCCCATCGCTCACTCTCACCTCTCAGACGCAGGAAGACCGAAGCCGATGGGCAATAGGTCACGGCGGGACCACCCTCGAGAAGCGTGATCGGCTCGGGGTCCCTGGACCAGGTCAGAGTCTCGAAGGGAAGCGCCTGCAAGGGGGAGTCGAGGACCAACACGAGAGACCGGACCGACCGGAGCCGTCGAAGGAGATCTTCGGGGAGGAGCACTCGACTGAGGTCGTCGATCGCGGAGCGGA